>CALKOP010000116.1 GCA_938091155.1 uncultured Flavobacteriales bacterium
TAGATTTCATCATAATTCAAAGCTTCTCCATAATCTTTCATTAAAAGTTTACAATACTTATTTATGTTACCTCCCGAACCAATAAGGGATAGGTTTTGGGTAGATTCCTGTCCGATTTCCCGCACCCATTCTTTCATCTCGAGCCAGTATTCATCTGGAACCGAATTCATCAATAATCGAATTGATCCAACATTAAAAGATCGAGACACAATGACCTCATGATTATTGAAAAGTGTAAGTTCCGTGCTGCCACCACCTACATCCATATATAAATAACTACTATCGGTATCCATGTTGTCTCGAAGACCATTGGCGTAAATCACTTCAGCTTCTTCCTTACCCGTAACAATCTCTATTCGAATCCCTGTTTCGGTATACACTCTATCCACAATTTCAATCCCATTATCTGCTTCTCTAAAAGCTGACGTGGCAATTGCTCTAATCTTCAGCGGCTTATACACTTTTAGTAAATGATGGAAAGCGTGCATCGCACTTAAAAACTCATCTTCCTTAAGCTTTGGTATTATTTTATGCAGAAATGCATCTGCACCAAGTCGCACGGGCACTCGAACCAGAGATTGTTTCTTAATCGTAATATTCGTTCCATCTTCAAACACATTACTGACTAATAATCTAATTGCATTAGATCCAATATCAATAGCTGCAAAGCAATACGACTTCATTGGCCTTTGGCTAAATTTTTATAATGTTGAAACAATTCCGTTTGGGATCTCACTCTTTTATCACCTGTCTTTTTTTGGACTAAATATGTCCCATCTGATTGAAGCCTTCGGCCTTTAACATTGTCCGAAAACTGAATCTTAAATGTAAGGTCTATTTCTTCAATTATCTCTTTGGAATATATAGGACACGTAACTTCTATTCGCCTATCAATGTTTCTTACCATCCAATCTGCAGAACTGATGAAATATAAAGGATCTCCATCATTGCTAAAGCAGTAAAGTCGAGCATGTTCTAAAAATCTATCTATTATACTTATCACTTCGATGTTTTCACTTAATCCTTTGATTCCAGGTATTAAAGAACAAACACCTCTAACCACTAATTTGACCTTAACTCCAGCGTTACTCGCTGAATATAATTTTTCAATAAGTCCAATATCCACTAGACTATTCATTTTTAAGTGTATAAATGACTGCTTTCCTTCTTTCGCATTTTTAATCTCTTTGTTGATGAATCTTACGAGCTTATTCCTCAAATAAAATGGTGAGACCAATAGGTGCTGAAATCTGTAGTTTCTCCAAATTGAATGCTCAAACATCTCAAAAACTTTTTCTATCTCTTTTGTAATTCTTTTGTCAGCTGTCAACAGACTAAAATCTGTGTACGTTCCTGCTGAACGTTCATGAAAGTTACCGGTTCCTACATATCCATATTGCACATTTCGTCCCTTTTCCTTACGCGTAATTATGCAGATTTTGCTATGAACCTTCAACCCTGGAAAACCAAAGTATACATCCACCCCTTCATCCTCTAAAATATTAGACCAGTAAATGTTATTCTCTTCGTCAAATCTTGCTTGAAGTTCAAAGACTACTGTCACATGTTTACCATTTCTTCGAGCATTTATGAGCGCATTTACCACTTTGCTCCTTTTGGCTACACGGTACAAACAAATTTTAATTGATTTTGCCTTAGGATCAACGGCAGCTTCTTTCAGGAAATCGATTACATGATCAAATGATTGATATGGAAAGTGGAGCAATACATCTTTGGCTTTTAATGCATCGAAATGACTTTCATAATTAACCAAATGAGGATGATCATGACTAGCCAATGGTTTGTAGTAACCTTTGTCGATTTTCAGTTTTGGGAAAGACATCAAGTCTCTGAAATTGTGGTAACGACCACCGGGAATAAATGCATCCTCAGAATTTATGAGATGCATTTTCTTTGCCAAATACAGTTGCAATTCTTCCGGCATCATAGAGTCATACACAAACCGAACAGGAGCTCCACGTTTCCTCTCCTTTAAACTCGCTTTCATTTTTTCTAGAAAGCTTTTGGTGATGTCATTATCTAAATCAAGTTCAGCATCACGTGTGATTTTAAACGTATACGCCTCGACAGACTCTGGTCGAAAAATCTGAAAAACATCCATGAGGTTGAATCGAATAATATCATCCAGAATGATAATATGCTTCTTGGATACATCTCCTGGGATTTCAGCAAAACGGGGCAATGATGACGGAACCTCCATCAAAGCATATTCACTGAGTTTCTTTTCAGGGCTATTTAAAACAATTGCCAAGTAAATAACCTTATCCCGTAATTGAGGAAAGACATTGATTTGCTTCAACATTATTGGACCAATAACCGGATCTACCTGATCCTGGAAATACTGTTTCACAAATTGCCTTTGACTTTTATTCAGTTTAGTCTCATTAATAAGGTGAATACCATTTTCATCTAGCTCTGAAATAATATTTCTATACGTCTGCTCATATTGTAGCTGTTGTTCGATAGTGATTTCTTGAATCCGCTTAAAAATGACCTTGGGATCATCGTTACCCGCCTTGATCCGCTTGCCAAGCTGAATTAAGCGTTTTACCGAGGCTACTCGAACTCTAAAAAACTCATCTCTGTTATTTGAGAAAATTCCCAAAAAATTGAGCCTTTCCATTAAAGGAACTGTGACATCAGCAGCCTCAATAAGCACACGCTCATTAAACGCAAGCCAGCTCAATTCTCTATTAATATTGGTTTTATCCTCTTCCATAATTCACCGCTCTAATGCGAATGTAGCCATAGCTCTTGGTACATTAGATGGTAATAAGTTACGTATTGATTTAATGATAATCATGCTCTAAGTTGATGATATTGTTACAAATTAATGTCGTTGAAAACTCTGTTGATAAGGATTAGCTATGGTCGCGAAAAACGCATCATGAATACAAGACCTTTGAAAAAAGCATCAGAAAGGCCAATAGCACCATGTTCACGATTTTCACCAAGAAAAAACTTTCAGAAGACCAACTGGCCAACTTCTTTGTCAATTCAACCATTAAGTTGGTAGAAACAGGATTTGAAGACGTTGTGGAAATCATTAATAACGATCCCGAATTCGCGCAGAATCCGAGTCTTTCAAAAGAGGATAGCGATCAATTCTTACTAATTGTTCTTGCGGGTAACATCAAACTACTCAGTAACTACTTTGAATCTACACAAGGTGCGCGTGTTGCGGAAAGGATTTACCGCAAACTGGGCAGTACATTAATGACTGAACGTGCTGTCTTAAAAGAAACTATAGCGAAATACCAGTCTTGGATGGGTAGGGTTAACCACCCTTCAAAGAATGTGCATTATTCTATGTCCAAAGGATTCTTTTTTAAATATGGTTTGAATGATTATCAAACTGACTATTTCAAGAACATGAATACTCCAAATCCAATCTTTCTAAAACGATTGGACGAGATTGTTGTTCAGTTCATATTCGATTGGGCCGAGATAAAGGACACATATCGAATTGTAGAATAACTCCTACAAATTAACATGGCCCTTAGCCATTTTAGCCACTTCATTTCCGATTGATAAACATGCCGTTGCTGCAGGGCTAGGTGCGTTCAAGACATGTATACTGTTTCGTTTGTACTCCAGTTTAAAGTCATCGATCATATCTCCAGAATCTGCAAGTGCCATGGCTCGAACACCAGCACGCTCATGTGCCAAGTCTTTCATTTCAAGATCCG
>CALKOP010000117.1 GCA_938091155.1 uncultured Flavobacteriales bacterium
GAAAAGTCTGGTTAGCATAAAATGTACATCAGCCCATAAGTGGGGGCTGAATACTAATTTGTTCAAGGTAACCGTCATTCTCAACGGCCAATGGATTAATAAAAGCATTGTTTCCAAGTTGATTCACATTTGACACTAACAATGAAAAACAAGCAGTTGATACTCCATTAATACTTATTGGTTCAGGCTTATATTTTTGAAATGATCGAAGAGTAAGTTGAATGTAATTTCCGAATCTACGACCAGGAGATTCGTCAAATAGTTTTGCCACGTAAGCATCAAAGCCTTGATTCTTCGCGTTTCTGACCAGTGAAATCATGTGTTCTTGAGATTTACACTCTATAATTGTTTGCCCAGCGATGTCAATCGTCTCTATGACCCTATAAAACTGAAGGTATGCACCAGTGCCACTTTTAGGATTAACGATAAATAAAAAAGGGCCTTCATTGAGCCCCTTTTTTATTTCAGTTTCATTCACATTCAACATTAGTCACCGATTCGATTTCCTTCGCATGAACAGTTAAATGTCCTCCCACCATTGGTTGTGGTGTAAATGATGTTAATGTTAGTCACACTATCTACGACCGAAATAGAGCCACTTCCATTAATTCCTTTTTCTCCATCATCTGGTTTTTGGTTCTTTATCGTAAATGATTCAGCCCCCTGATCTGCTGTCGCCTCAACTATAGAGAAATAACCGTTTATTGGATAATTATCAAAGCTAAACAGGTTGGCAATATTCACAACAGCACCGTCCAAGATATTTCGTTCTACTACTATGTTATAACCCCAAGTAGTGTCTAAATCAGGACATCTTTCAATGACGTTGTACGTTCCAAGAAATTTCTTTCGGGATTCTATACTGCAATCTTCACCTTCAAAACCTGAGTCGCAAAAGCAGTTACCTGTTTCACAATAACCTCTTACACATGTTACATCTAATAGATCGCATGAATCGACTTCTTCACAACTCGATCCCGCATATCCTTTGAGGCAATCACATTCACCATCATTACAAGAACCGCCATTACTACAAGGTACTTTATCACCACCTAATAATCCTCTGCACTCTTCGCAAGAAGTAATGGTTAATAAACTAAAAGATAGTGCTAATAAGAAGATAATTCGCTTGGACATATAGTCTAAAAATTTGAATTGTAAATATATGAAAAAGGCATACTTATCTCTTTTCCATACTAAATAGACGGTGATTAGTGAGGATTGGACTAATTAAAAGAATAAACATGCTATACAATTCCATTAAAATCACTTAATTTGCACCAAATTGAAAATTCCATCGAAATGAAAAATGTATCAAAATTCGCTGCAATGTTTGTTTTTGCAGCTGTTGTTCTTACCGCTTGCGGAGGAGCAGAAGCACCAAAAGAAGAAGAAGCTGTTGAAACTGCTGTTGAAGAAGTAGCTCCAGTTGAAACTGCTGTTGAAGAAGTAGCTCCAGAGGCCGTTGAAGAAACTGCAACTGATATGTCTACGGAAGTTGAAGAGGCTGTTGACGCAGCTGTTGAGTCTGCAGACAAGAAGTCATCTAAAATGGATGGAGAAAAGTCTACAGAATCTACAGATGCTAAGAAATCAAAGATGAGTGGTGATAAGTAATCGCAATAGTTCTAAGAGGTTAAGCTCCGTTCAATAAATTGAACGGAGCTTTTTTATGCTCAAATGTTTTACCTGATGTTTTGGCTACATAAAAAGCTCAGATATTTATTACCACGTCAATCTAGGCTTGCAAAATAATTGAACATTCTAAATGACCATCGTCCTTTGAGTGGTAATAAATAACATTAAACAAAAGGTGTACTACTATGGCTTGAATGAGTGCATTATTAGCATCCCAAAATGCTAATAAGTTGATCGATAATTTCGAGCATAAAAAAAAGCTCGAGTGCGTTAACACTCGAGCTTAAACCATTATTGGTTTTAAATCTATTTACTGCTTTGTAGAAGTCATTGTGCACTGATCAACAGCGCTCGTAGCAGTCTCAGTTACAACAAAATCCCATGCAATTGCACCATCAGCATATGTACCCGTTCCTTCGATTCTGTAACCATCGCTATCTGGATCTTGATCAGCAATAGTGATAACATCACCATTAACACTTCCAGTGATAGTATTGATGAAGAATCCAGCCCAAAGACCAGTAACTAATACACGTTCATCAGTTGAAGAAGCAGAAACAGTTGAAATGTAGTCAGAGCTAGCTCCAGTTTCAGAACAAGCATCATTTCCTGTGTAAGAACCGATCATGTCAGCTCTAGAAAGAACAGTACAAGCTTCACCTTCGTAACCAGCATCACAACCACAAGTTCCGTCAGCATAAGTTCCGTTAACACATTCAACTTCACAAGCATCTCCGTAGAAGTCATCAGCACATTCGCAAGTTCCTTCAGCACAAGAACCGCCATTTTCACAAGTAACATCTTTACACTCATCACATGAAGTAAGAGTTAAAGTCAATGCTCCAACAAGAGCAATTATTAATAAATTGATTCTTTTCATAAGTAGTATTTTGGTTAAGGCGCCAAAAATAGTGCATTATCAGCTTTCTAGAACAGGATTATTAGTATAAAAAGCCTAGACTTCCGGGGATTTAATGTGTTGTTTATTGCAGAGATTGACGACTGAATACATATGTATCAGACTCTTCAACTGCTCCTTCTAAGGAAGATATTCGTGTAATTTCTATGGTAAAAGTGATTTCAGATCCATCGTCTTCGAATGTTCCAGGCGTAACTGTTTTTAAATCATACTTAATACTACCAGAACCCGTAACAGTCTGCTCAGGAATCGTAATAGTTAAACCATCCACCTCTCCATAACCATCGGTATCATTATACGTGGATATATTAGACATTTCCATTTTCCAGGCATCTCCATTTTCGTAATCTCCCTTTGAGATAACGCAGCTTTCAACACTTCCATTAGACTCTAGTGTATACACGCCTAAATAGCGTTCTCGGGAAAACACATCACAGGATTCTCCATCTATACCTTGATTACAAGCACAATCTCCATTTTCATAAGTACCGTACAAACAAAGTACTTCACATGTTTCACCGTAGTAACCACCTCGACAATTGCAGCTGCCATCTAAACACTCGCCATCATTTTTACATTCAACTTCTTGAGTAAGACAAAGGTCTTCTACTTGACATGTCGACCCTGAGAATCCTTCAGGACACTCGCATGTGCCTTCTTCACAGGTTCCATCATTTTCACATTCTACGTTTCTACAATCATCGCAACTGGACCAAACCATTGTTGATAGTGCGATTAAACTAAGTAGTAAGATTCTGTTCATAGTGATTTGGGTTTATTTTGAACGGCAAGATATCAATTATAATAATTGATTTAACTCCAAATATTTACCCTCATTCATTGTTGGGTAGTGATACATTTGAAATCTTAAGAAACATTTAAATGGAATTTAATAGGAATAATCGAACCAACGAAGAGCTTATAGAAATGTATAAAGCTTTGGTTCTACCTCGTCAAATAGAGGAGAAAATGCTGATTTATTTACGTCAGGGTAAAATTTCAAAATGGTTTTCAGGATATGGTCAAGAGGCAATTAGTGTTGGCTGCGCAATGGCACTTGACTATGATGAATATATAATGACAATGCACCGAAACCTCGGTGTGTTTACTACTCGAGGAATACCATTGGTTCGTTTATTTAGTCAGTTTCAAGGGAAGGCAAATGGTTTTACACAAGGACGCGATCGCTCCTTTCATTTTGGCTCGAAGGAGCACCACATAGTTGGAATGATTTCCCATCTGGGTCCGCAACTGGGAATTGCAGATGGAATCGCGCTTTCAGAAAAGCTTAATGGCACAGGAAAAGCTGCCTTAGCGTTTACGGGCGACGGAGGTGCAAGTGAAGGTGATTTTCATGAAGCACTTAACGTAGCTTCCGTTTGGGATTTGCCTGTAATTTTTGTTGTTGAGAATAATCAGTGGGGTCTTAGTACCCCAAGCAATGAACAATTTAGATGTAAGCAGTTTATAGATAAAGGAATTGGTTATGGAATGGAGACTATGCAGGTTGACGGAAATAATTTACTCGAAGTGGTAGATGCTGTTGCAGAAATAAAAAAGAGGATAAAAGATAGACAAAGACCCTTTTTACTGGAGTGTGTCACTTTTCGTGTTCGCGGGCATGAAGAAGCCAGCGGAACAAATTATTATCCGCAAGGATTGGTAGATAAATGGACACCCAAGGATCCAGTGCAAAACTTTGAGAGTTATCTTATTGAAAACGATGTTCTGACACCAGAGAATTGTAATTCAATTAAGAAGGGCTTTACCGATCAAATCACCAGAGACTTTGAGATTGCCAATCAAGAACCAATAATTGAATCATCCACAGAAAAGGAACTGACTGATTTGTATTTACAATCAGAAATGAAAAACATAGAGGTATCTCCGATCAAGAATGAAATGCGCTTCATTGATGCCATTGCAGACGCTTTGGATATTGCACTCAAACATCATCCTGATTTAATTTACATGGGGCAAGATATTGCCGATTATGGTGGCGTATTCAAAGCTACAGATGGTTTAGCGGCTAAGTATTCGAAGGACCGAGTGAGGAATACTCCGCTTTGCGAATCTGCAATTGTTGGCGCAGCATTGGGCTTGAGTATTAAAGGGCAGAAATCGATGATGGAAATGCAGTTTTCTGATTTCGCCACTTGTGGTTTTAACCAAATTGTAAACAACCTTGCCAAGATTCATTGGAGGTGGGGCCAAAATGCTGATGTTGTCTTGCGGATGCCAACAGGTGCGAATGTTGGAGCCGGACCTTTTCATTCTCAATCTACAGAGTCATGGTTTTTTCATACTCCAGGATTGAAAATTGTCTATCCATCTACACCAGAAGATGCTAAAGGACTGTTATTGTCAGCGTTTCAAGATCCCAATCCGGTGATGTTTTTTGAACATAAGTTTCTTTATAGGAGTTTATCAGGACTGGTGCCAGAAGGATATTACACAACAGAAATTGGAAAGGCTAGACAGGTGTGCAAAGGCACAGACATCTCGATTATTACTTATGGACTTGGCGTTCAATGGGCTGAGCAAATAATGTCCGACAATTTGGACATCAGCTTCGATATTGTGGATTTAAGGACATTGGCTCCTTTAGATTTCGAATCCGTAACCAATTCTGTAAAAAGAACAGGGCGTGTAATCATACTCCATGAAGACACACTAACAGGTGGCATAGGAGCTGAGTTGTCAGCGAGGATTTCGAGTGAATTGTTCGAGTTTCTCGATGCACCGATTGAACGTTGTGCCAGTTTAGATACGCCCGTTCCTTTTGCCTCGGTTTTGGAGAAAGAATTTTTAGCCATAAAACGATTGAATGAGACTGTTCAAAGGCTACTAGAGTATTAATTTCGCGAAAAATTATTTAGATGAAAATATATTCAATGGTTTTTGCTGCAATCATTTTTGGTTCATGCTCAAACACTACACAAGAAGACGGAAATGCGACATCAGAAAAGGATGTTGTTGAAACAGAATTAGTATCAGAACCTATTTTGGCCATGTTTGGAAATGAAATAACTGAGGATGGAGCTGTTCTAGCCGCTGATGTATTAGCACAGTTGAATGGTGCAGATTCCATTAAAACAAAACTTTCCGGGCCAATATTAAAGGTGTGTCAAGCTAAAGGATGTTGGATGATAATGCAGGTGTCAGATGAACAAAATATGCATGTTTCATTCAAAGACTATGGATACTTCGTGCCAAAGGATATTGATGGCAAAGAATCCATCATTGAGGGCTATGCTTATATGGAAACCATGAGTGTCGATGATTTAAAGCATTATGCTGAAGATGCCGGTAAGTCTCAGGAGGAAATTGATGCCATCACAGAACCAGAAACAAAATTATCCTTTGTTGCCGATGGAGTAATTGTGAAGGATTATGAAGTGGCAAGCGCAGAATAGGAAACTTGTCTAGAAACAGAGAGCCTCGATTAATTAATCGGGGCTTTTTTGTTTTGGCTGAAACTGATGTAGTGCCAGATCCAGTCAATGAAAATGAATAGTTTGTTCTTTACTCCTAGAATACTGATTAGGTGAATGAAAAGCCAGACAATCTAGGCAAAAAAGCCATTAAAATGGAATCCAGGAAAATCCGCTAAGGCCTTGCCTCTTCCAACTGCTGCCATTGAACCAAGATCATTTTACGAAAATGATTTCAGTGGATTATTGCGTAATAATCGTTTGAAATTCTTAGCTGGGAGGCTTGCTTGTTGCATTGCAACTTGCGCTACCTGCGGACGACCGTGGATAAACAAACCTTATTCCAAATATGCCACGTCTCTGATGGCATAAATATTCGATGAATTAATTAGTCTGTTGCTTCTGTCAACCTTGTATCGATTGGCAGTAGAAAGCTTGAGTAAAATTCGTTCTATAAAGTATTGTGTGGTGAAGAGACGAGATTGGGTAGTCAAGGTTTAAATCTATTTCAGTTTTTTGATCCGATAATTGATTGATACAATTAACATGGTCATAAAAGGGCTTATGATGCAAAAGAAACAATAGGGCCAATAGACTCCTGTTGCCACCTGTAGAACAGTGGCTTGTGCGGCTCCGCAGGTATTCCAAGGAATGAGTACGGATGTTACCGTGCCAGCGTCTTCCAGGGTTCTGCTTAAGTTGACGGGAGCTAAATTATGGTCCTTATAAGCTTGTTGATACATTTTACCCGGTACCACAATGGCAAGGTATTGATCACTGGCGGTTAGGTTCATGAAAATTGAGCTTAATGCGGTAGTGCCAACTAGACTTGTTTTTCCGGCATTGAGCTTTAGCAAAGACCTGCTAATGGATGCAAGACAACCGCTTCGATCCATTACACCACCAAATATCATCGCGCAAATGATTAGCCATACAGTATCAAGCATTCCTTTCATACCGGAGCTAGAAAGCAATTCGGCAAGCAAATCGTTTTCGGATGGGATGGAAAGACCTTCCCCAAGGGTAGTTAGGATTAATGCATAAATGCTCTCTAAATTCATTTCCCCCGCTAGTTGGATCAGTAAATCCCATTGGAAAATGAAAGCGAAGAGTATTCCTAAAAGTGTTCCAATACCAAGGGCCGGTGCCGCTGGAATTCGTTTAATAATAAGCCCAATTACCGCCAATGGGACGATAAATAACGCAGGGTTTATGGTAAATGAGCTGAGTATTTCAGAATTCACAAGTTCAAGTTCTGTTAATGAACCAGAACCTTCATGAAAGAAACCAATTATCATAAAAATGATTAATGTTAAAACAATGCTAGGTACTGTTGTAATGGTCATATACTTTATATGACTGATTAGGTCTGTTCCGGATACAGCTGGCGCCAGATTAGTAGTGTCAGATAAAGGAGACATTTTATCTCCAAAATAGGCGCCTGAAATGATGGCACCTGCAACTACGCCCTCTCCCAACTCCATTGTTTTTCCTATGCCCAAAAGTGCAATTCCGACTGTTGCGATTGTTCCCCAACTGCTGCCCGTTGCAATAGATACCAATGCACAAATAATACATGCAGAAACCAAAAACCAGTCGGGGCTTAGAAGTTGGAGGCCATAATAAATCATAGCGGGAACAATTCCACTTATGAGCCAACTGGCAGCAAGCGACCCAATTAATAATAGAATCAAAAGAGCTGGAACTGCTTGTTTGATGTTCTCGTTTGCACCATCCATTAGTTCTTTGAATGTTACTCCTTGAAATTTACCAACTAGACCTGCAATTCCTGCTGCTATTAGAAGCACGACTTGATTTGAGAAACTCAAGGAGTCGTCTCCAAACACATGAACATTCAAGCCAAGCAATGCAATGAGAGCGGCCAAGGGCAAAAGCGAAAGCAGTAATGATGGACGATAATCGTTCATGTGACGAATATGCGATTTTAGCCAGTATAGGAAATGAAAAAAGCCATCTTCAATTATGAAGATGGCTTTTCTTATTTAGTTATAGAATTAGTTCTTAGTCGAACATCACTTCCATTTCAACTCTTCTGTTTCGAGCTCTACCTTCAGCAGTGTCGTTATCAGCGATTGGTTCCGTTTCACCGAACCACCTGATAATCATTCTATCAGTTTGAACTCCCTTACTTTCAAGGTAGGCTCCAACAGCCTTGGAACGTTTCTCTGACAACTTCAAGTTAGAAGCATCGTTTCCAACCGCATCAGTGTGACCACTGATTTGAATCTTCCACTCTTCCTTCTTAATAAGAAGTGCAGCCAGATTATTTAGTGATTCGTAAGATGAAGACTTGATGACATCCCTACCAGTTTCAAATTCGAGGTTATTAAATGCCGTGTTCAACACTTCTTGCTCCTCTTTTTGAATCTCAGGACATCCTTGATTAGTAGTAGGACCTGGAGTCTGTGGACATCTATCATCCTTGTCTAATACTCCGTCACCATCAAGGTCGCTGAATGGACAACCGCTGTTCTCAGTAGGACCAGGAGTGTCGATACAAGAATCATCTTTATCCAATACTCCATCACCATCAAGGTCAGCATAAGGACATCCGTTGTTGTCAACTGGACCTTTCTTCTCAGGACAGCTGTCTTTGTTATCTGGAAGACCATCGTCATCTGTATCAGGACATCCTTCAAACTCAACTGGTCCTGGTTTGTCTGGACATTTGTCATCAAGATCTTTGATTCCATCACCATCCATATCAGGACAGCCTTTGAATTCTACCAATCCTGAATCTGTAGGACAATCATCTTCCTTATCCATGATACCATCGTTATCAACATCTGGACATCCTTTAAATTCAATGATACCAGGAGTATCAGGACAATCGTCTTCTGGATCGATTATACCATCACCATCTCTATCAGGACATCCGTTGGTTTCAATTGGACCGGCCACTGTCACACAGCTGTCTAATTTATCCATGATCTTGTCACCATCTGTATCAGGACAACCTTTGAATTCAGCTAATCCAGGAGTATCTAAACAATCATCCTTATTATCGGGAATACCATCCTTATCGCGGTCGTTGCTGCAGCCAAACGTTAAGTTAATACCTGCACGCATATGAACGTTTCTTGTGTTTTGCACCATGAATGGAGCTAACACATTATCAAAGATTATATAACCTTGAATAGGAAAGAGGTTCAGACTCAAACCAAGACCAACGTTCGCAAAGCTTCTATTGTAGATGCTATAGTTAGCAGAGAAGCCAATCCACTTACGTAGCTTGAAGTTGTATGACAATGTCATTGCAGCACGCAGCTTGCGCTTTACCATATGAGCGTTCAACAATAATCCAAGATTTTGCTTTTCGTGGAATTGATAATTCAGTCCAAGATTGTAACGAGCAGTCAGCCAAGTTCTGTACTCGATAGTATCTTTACTATCTGAAAAACCATCCGTTAATCCTGCAATCAACCCCTCTGCTATCGTACTGTCAGAACCACCACTTCCAATAAGTTGATCTTCAAGTCCTTGAACTCCCGAAAAGGTATCAGCTCCTACTAAGCTATATGTAGCTAAAATTGATTTCCAATTGATAAAACCAATATCTGTAGCCGAAGCACTTACTTGGAATTTTTTGGTGATATCATAGGTAGCTCCAAGATCTAAGCCGAAGCCCATATTCTTAAAGTAAATACCAGGGTCTGAATATGTAGCTGGATCGGTAACTGTTGCAGTGTCCACATTACTTGTGTTCATTACAAAGTTTAAGTCTCCGGTCAGCGTGTAATCTTTTGGATCAGTAGTTAATCCAATTTCAGATTCACGTGTGTAGATGTTAGCAGCACCTAAAAGCAATTTTGGTCTAAAACCAATGGTAAGCTTGTCATCTTCTAGCAGTTTACGTGCGTATTGAATACCGATTTCAGACCAAACAGTCATATCCACACCAAAACCATCTAAATTGGCTCGCTCTCCTAACAAACCATAGTCGCTATTTCCAATAGCAGGGTCAGCTTGTGCTTGAGCAGGAGTTAATCCGTTACCCACAAAAGCTAGTGTGAAGAAGTCTTTTGGATAGGTAACCCTTAGTTGCTCTCTAACACTAATGTTTAAGCTGATATAATTTTTTTGCTTTAAACGAAAGCCAAAGTGGATGATGTCGGTTCTCAATTCCTGCTCAAAATAGTTGAGCTCTTTCATGGACCTCAAGGCATTTACAGGAGTTAATCGCAATGAATCACCTGATCCAAGTTCAACAAAGTCTTTATAAACAAAACCGCTGTTTCCAACTCTGAATTCTCCGCCAGATAGCATTGGAATTCCAACGTTGACTTTACATTCAGTGAAAAAAGCAGGGTTTGTGAAACTGGCTTGTTGTAGATACCTCATATTATATAAGGTGAGATCTTGCTGGGCATAAACTGCACCCGAGGTCAAGATCAATAGGGCTATGATGATTTTTTTCATAGTGATTTTTCTTTTTTGGGTTTAGTTAGTTACAGCTCCTAAGTCAAGACTTGCTTGCACGCGAACTCCAACCTTAATGTTCATAGTTTGTTTAGAATACATCTTTACCACTGTCTTAGGGTCAGCATTAGTCTTGGATGTCTTTAAGTTGAATTCAAGTACAATTTTATTGCCTTCACCTAGCGCTTCAATTTTAGACATCGGTAATCCAACAGGCGTGTTTGTTCCGTACTCAACCGGCTGCACTAAGTCAATTGCCTCTTTCGAGTTAGTTAAAATAATGTCATTCAATTTTTCTATTGGTGTATATTCCCAACTATTAGCCTCGCTGCCGCCAGTGGCTCCATCAATTAAGATTCCGGCTGTATTAATAGTTCCATCTTCCTCGTTGAGCTGAAGATTCATCATTTTTGTCCAAGGTGTAGTAGTAGTATCAACAATTTCTGCGGAAAAAATCTCACCAGAAATGGGTAGGCCATTGGTGATAATCAATCTAATTTCAGCGAAATTCAACTCTGCACCTCCTGTATCGGTTGAAATAAATTCATAAGCCATTGTGTCTTTGCGTCCAGTATTGGCATAGCCTTTTAATGGAAGAAACACACTAGCCACAACACCAACTTTACCATCTAGGTCAGTAGTTGTGTTTGTAGTTGTAAGATCTACTCCGTAGTATAAAAACTTTGGTGTAGGGTTTATGACTCGAGTCATCGCCAGCTCTGTCGGACTGTTTGGATACAAAAGATTGTCGTTATTCAGTGTGAAATCATACAAGTCGTTTGCCGAAATCGGATAAGGATGTAAAGCATCAGTAACTTCTAAATAATTCTTTTGAACATCATTCACTTTCTGGGTATAAAACTCTCCATTAAGCCCATCTCTAAATTCCAAATCAAAAGTTGCTGCAGTGCCATTATCTAAATTGAAAATAACACTTGGATCAGTAAGTGTAAATGATCCATCCTGTAGATTTCCAAAAATTCGTAGATCAACCTTCTCAATAGGCAATGGAATAGTAGTGCCCTGTGGGACAATTCCAGCTAAAGCATAAGAATTCAAAGAAATTGGATCCAATGTGTCAGAGAAAACTAGCGTCAGGAATTTACGACTTGTATCGTCTTGATCTGGAGTTAATAGGATGTTGTTTTCATAGCTTTTTAGTATGTCGGCAACGGTCAAGTTTACTTCAACGAGTGGTACTGCCAACGTTGGTCTGTAGCTACCACCAGCAAATTTATCAACATCAAAATAGTCGAGATTACAAGCACCAAGACTGCCCAAGGCAATACTAGCGATGATTGCTCCCCTCAATGGGTTTTTCATAGCGATTGGATTAGTTAACAGTTAGTATCTGAACAATTTTAATCAATCTTTTAGACAGAACATGTCTAACTTGTCAACAAGCATCTAGTCTGGGCTATAAAGAAGTGTATCGGTTAGCAGTGCATTTTCAATGGGAATGCCTTGTATTTCATTTACCCACAAAACATTGTCTATATACCACCTATTAGTCAAATAAATCAAATCAAACTGCATCCAATAGCGCTCTTTAAACTTTTTTCCAGAAGTTTTTTGCGCAGAGTATTGAGTAACAATACAATGAACAGAGGCTATTTCAAGATAGTATTCCATTTCTCGACTGTCTTCCACAAAATTTGGAGTGAAGCGATTATAATAGGAACCTGATTTCTCAATGTATGATTTCCAGTTTCCTTGCTTGACACGATTGGATCCATCACTGTTCATAACTACAGAGTTTACAGTTCCACTTTCTGTAAACAACAACTGGAATGCTTCAAATCGCATTGTCGAATCCATAGTTTCAGCAGCAAGAAAATAACTATCCAGCAATCCGCCAATAGATTGTAATGTGGTGTCTTGTGCGTGCAGGTTTCCCAAACAACAAAAAAGCAATATGGCAACTAGGTGCTTATTCACGGATATAAAAGACAATTTTACATTTAACACTAGCTGCGTACTTCACAGCAGGGTACCAAATCATCATACTTCTCACAAAAGATTCTGCCTGCGCGATTTGAAATCCACTCAAATCATGGGCATAGGTCAATTCTGCAAGGCCATCTTCCATTATAGTAACAATAAATGGAGTGTATCCCACGGTAGGTTGATCAACAACTCCATATGTCTTTTTTAAATTCAAAAAAAGCTGAATGTCACCAGGATAAAAAGGAAGTTCATCCACCTCATTCACTTTGTAAACCTTGTTTGGATCATATTCGGTTGAGAAATCGGGAATAGCCGGTGAGTCTTTCTCAATAACTCGTGACTGATTATTGACTTTAGAACCAACAGCCATTTCGCTCGGAAGCAACTTAGAATCGATAGGGTAGGAAGGATGTTCGCTTTGAATACTGATATGATTAATCTTCCATTGGCCCTTAGTTTTAATCAATTGAACTGACTGTATAGTGTTATTTACAAGCACATCAGATCTACTCCGATCAGTAAGCACAACTCTCACTGTGCTGTAAATTCGAGCAATTGCACCGTATTCTCTAAGTATTAGAACCTTGGGTGTTCTCTCAATTTGATAAACTTCAGCAATAGATGCGAGCTGGACTTTATACTCGCTAGGCGTGAAAGATTGAATTGCTGGTTGCCCAGTCGCATCGTAGTATATGGTTGAAATTCTTCCCGTTTTTGTAAAAAGACTTTCAATGTCTTGATCGTATGCTTCGTAGGTATTGAAGAATAGATCAAATGCTGTAATTGGACTTTGTTGACAATAAGAAGAGCTGCTAATGCAGATCAATGCAACGACTAGAACTACGCTATGTACAATTCTTCTATTCAATTCTATTTAAATAATCCGCCCATGGCTGGCATCATGCTTCCGGCAGCCGATTTCATTTCGGATTCGTTCACTTTTTCTGCTTCGTTCAATGCATTGTTTACGGCTTCCAAAACATGATTTTCTAATGCTACTTTGTTTTCCGAGTTGGTGTCAGGTGCAATTTCTATTCCTAAAATTTTCCGGTTTCCGTTGGCTCTTGCCACCACTTCTTTGTTTTTCGAATAACCACTGACCGTAATGGTGTCTAGGCGGTCCTTAATCTCTTTCATTTGTCGCTGTGCCTCTTGCAGCTTTTTCATCATATCTAACATACAAGCAAATTTGACTGCAAAGCAATGAATTCATAGCACACCGAAATCAACTTAACAGCCAATAAAATGTAGGATTATGCCGTTTTGAAATTAAGGACTCCCAACCTTGGTGACAGAATTAATGGTAATTCTATTTTCGCGATTCAAATTTCCCTATGAAAAATCTAATCTTTTCCTTGCTGCTTTGTCTGCCTATGTTAGCCTTAGCACAAAAGACTTCCACACCTTCTGTTGCTATTAGCTATAATTTTCTGCTGTTGGATGATGCTTCTCTGTCAAAAGCGAAGTATGAATATCAGCCTGGGCAAAGTGCGGCATTTACGAAACTTTACTATCCCGAAATGAAGAAGTATAGTGAGACTTTCATTAAGTACGTGGAGCAAATGCGCAGCGTGAAAAACTACATAGGCCCATTGGGTACAGGTACTCCTACATCCTTAGGTGATTTAGATTTTAAGACAGCAATTGGTAAAACGCGCAGGGGAGAACTAGAGAAAATAGGGAATCTATATTTCGATCCGGCAGTATTTGCTGCCATTGCAAAATACGATGGTAAGGAGATAGTTGATAAGACTAACAATCTGTTAATCAGGGAATTAGAGTTGATTACTGGGCCAGACACCGTTTATAGAGAAAATATAAACACCAATAAAATGGAGCAGAAAATCATCATGTATGAAGATGATGTATACAAGAAAATGTGTGGAGCAGGTTTTATTGAAGAGTGGAATTTTGACAAAAACAAAGGTTCGTTAGAAAAGGATATTAAGTATCTATCGGTATCCAAAGCCGTTTTTGATGAGCTATCTGGTGACTACAGAGGATTGAAACCGATATTCGCTTTTAAAGCAGGACTATTTAACCGAAGGAATATTGGTGAGCTACGATTGATTCGTGAGGATATTGAGTATAATGTATTGTTTAATCGAGATTTCAATTTCGCATTGGAAGGCGGTGAAATGGATGGTATGGTATTAACCTCCGATGCTGGCGGATATATTGAGCCATCCGCTCGTTACCAATTTCTCATCAGTATTGTAGACGCTATCAATTCAGGGCAGTTGAAAGTGTTTGATTACGATGGATTGAAGTTTAAAGAGTCAAAGGCAAAACAATTGACGCGTGAAGACTTTTTTGATAGACTTAGCGTAAAGGACACTGTTTATGCTGAGGATCTATTCACTGGTAAAATGGAGCAGGTTATTATTGAACTGGAAATTGAATTAAGTGATATTATCGGTCTTCGGTTTATAGAAGACTGGTACATGGATTACGCGAATATGAGTATGTACAAAAGGGTGAAGGGAATTGTTTTGCTTACGGAGAAGAAAGATGATTTTACAGGAGTAATCAAGGGCGCAGGTCCGGTGAACAATACCTATATTAAGCTAAATCCGATGTACTAGGTCAGAATTGGATGCCGATCATACAGACATCATCTAGTTGTTCTATATCACCGCGCCAAGTTTCAAACTCATTGAACATAAGTTCTTTCTGTTCGGAGATATCCGCTGATTGTATGACCAGAATGAATCGTTTGAAAGTCTTTGATTTATACTTTTCACCCCTTTCACCGCCAAATTGATCGGGAAAGCCATCACTAAATTGGTAGGTTCCCAAAGTTTTATTGGCATACTAATCAATTCTCCGTCACTGCTTACTTTTAGTATTAACTGTTTGTTTTACAATGGATTAATAGTTATTGGGAACAGGAACTTTCGGTAGAGAACTGGACGTTTTGTAAAAGGATAATCATTACCGGCTTGGCACCTTTTTTTTATGGCGATTGGCGTGATTTCATATAGTTTAATG
>CALKOP010000118.1 GCA_938091155.1 uncultured Flavobacteriales bacterium
AGATGGTACATAAAGACGATGTGGAAAATGTAATCCGGATGATTTATGAAACTTTACTCGAAATTAAGCCGGAGGAAAGTTTTAGTTATTTTGACTAACGGCAGACTTCGCAATATGCCACGTTTCAGTTAAAAATTAAAACATTATAGTGATCCACAGCACTTCTAAGTGGTTGTTTTTTTTTATTGAAAGGCTTAATGGCGTTGTGTGAAAGCTCTTTATCTACAGACAGTACTCTATGACTACGCAGAAAACTATTTAACTCCTCTTCTTGCTCCGAGCTAGGAGCAACCGGGAATGTGAAAAATTTATATTGCATAAAAAAAATTTAATCGCTGCGCGGTACTATAAAATAGCTTTTACCTTGAGGCTCTTTGGGAGCCTCTTTAGGCAAAAGCCTTCTCTCTCTTTTTTGTCCTAAAAGGCAACCCGAAAGCCGCCATTGTACTCCCTAAACTGGATCAGCTCTACGATCTAATTGCACAAGGAATGAAAGCTGCTCAATAATACGAGAATCCACCTCTTATAAAGCTGATTTTGACCCTTTAAAATTTTCATAAAACCCTTGTTTTTGTTATTGTACAAGTTATGAAAACATCTACTGATCTCTATAGTTTTAAAAACAAAATTGGAAAAAATGATGGTTTAGTTTATCGTTGAATTGATCCAGTTATAGACAGAAGAAACCTGAGTGTAAATGCTAATATCACCATAATCACCGTCAATATAATTGTTTATAGGATCAACTGCTCCGCCTGAGAGTATCCCGACCACTTTCCATACCCCATTATCTTTTAGAAAAAGGGGACCTCCACTATCTCCTGTAACTGTAGTTCCTTCAAAATTCAGACATATTGGAGAACTTGACCCTAGTCCAAGAATACTTTCATCCTCATTCACTAAATCATCCCCTAAAGAATTTATTGTGCCGGATGGATTGTCAAAATCAAAAGCCAGAAGTCCGCCGGAATATATTATTCCTCCTACTGAAGTTTCAAAGCCCGTTTCAATTCTATCAAGAATGTTTTGGATAGCATGTTTATTTGAATCCAAATTGGAGTCCTGTCCGGGTTGATCTGAATAAACTCCAAATCCACAATGCCAGACTTCTTCATTTAATTGTTCACTATTTGTTGAAAACAGGATAGCAGGAGTAATGCCGGTAATAGGAACAGTAAGTTTAACCAAACATAAATCATTTGCATGCTCTATGCCTTGTTGGCCATCTAGCCATGTTGGGTGAAAAACTAATTCTGAAACAGTAACAATTGAGTCAGGATTGTTCGGATTGTTGCCAACTTTTACCGATATTCCTGAAACTAATGCCGGATTATTTTGACTTTGAGTATCATAAAAGTTGTGTCCGGCAGTCAATATCCATTCCGAATCAATAAGAACGCCTGAAGCAACATAATCATGATTTGAACTTCCATCTAAACTATATGAAAAAGAAATGACAGAAGAAAAATCAGGTTTGTTTGGATCAGAATTAGCAGCAATCGTTTCATATTCTGATAACGACCTATCGTGACGGATGCCAAAAGTAGTCTCGTTCGAATAAGAAGATTCATCAATTTCTTCCTCTACCCCACAAGAATAAAAAAGTATTGTAAGAATTAAAAAGTATTGAATGTGATTAAATTTCATGATTTTTTTTTTTTGGACTTACAGCAAAAAACCGAACGTAAAGATGAATATTTTAAGTGTATCTCTTCCCCATTTTTAGATCGATCCGGTTCAATGCTATTATAAATCATTGTTGTTTATATAATTGTTTTAAGTTACCTTTTCTAAGAAAGAAAATCAGAATATCTCAGATCAGGCTTTTGCTTGGTTGTATGCTGGTTGTACGATTATAATAATTCAATATATTTTTCAAAGCAACTAATCCATTTCTTCCAAATGTCGTAATCGTGATAAGACATTTTTAAGAATTTTTTATTGCTATCTCTGATTTAAAAGCTTCTTTAGCTTTTAAATCAGCACCAAATTTGCTTTTTAACGTTTTATTTACAGCCTCCAAGGTCATGTTATATATATAATCCCAGCCATCAGTACTTAAGCTCATAATAGTTGATTTTTAAATATTAATTGTTGATATGAGAAAAATCCGTTTTATCATTTTGTATCTCAATCCAATCTGAGCCATCGCTCTGTAAAACGATCATTCTTCCAGCTGGGAAAGCATCATATCTACTAGTGTTATTTTTCGAGAAATCTTCATCTAACCTAATATATTGGTCTACAATAGCACCCGGCAAAAGAGCCGGCCATCCATCTTCTTCAACTAGTGGATCACCACCAGTCGTGTATGATGCGCCATTATTAACTGTTATTCTATAAATACGGCCTTTACAACTACTTGGATCAGGCAATTTTATAGGATATGGAATACTCACACCATCTGACCAACTTCCATGTATGTATATGGTATGATGTGAGGCATCTAAAGTTATGGGGAAACCTCCTGCTGGTGGGACATCTACATCAATAAACGTAATTGGCGTATCTCCACTCTGGCTTCGCCACCCATCACTTTCTTTGGCATATATGCCTTTAAAGCCGTCGGTTTGGTACACCAGTGTACCGTTTGCAGCTGTGGTCATGGCATTTTTTTGTGCTTCGGTTACTAGGGTAATGCCACCGCCGCCGCCACCGCTGCTTGGTGTGGTCCAAGTAGTGGTACCGGTGGTGGCATTGTCCATGGTTAGCACTTGCCCTGCCGTTCCTTTGGCTGTGGGCAGGGTATAACTAGAGGTTCCTGTGGGGTTTAGGGTGAGTGCTCCGTTGAGGGTGGTATTCCCGTTTTTAAGTACCACCATAGCATCCTTACGACTAGAACTACCTGTTCCGTTTCCAATTACAAATAAACGGTCATTTGCATCCCAAGTAGTTGTTGAAGATGGTGTTACAGCGGTATTATAAATCCCCAAAGTGGTCTGCCCAAAGCTTTCTGCGGTGGTATAGCCCCCCATTGCTGTGCTTTGGAGTCCTGTAGCTCTAGTAGCCCTTCCCATTGCTGTACTCTGGCTTCCTTCAGCTTTGGAAAGAAATCCTATTGCGGTGGAAAAATCTCCCGAAGCGGTGTTTTGCCATCCCATTGCGGTGCTGTAGTTTCCAGAAGCCACTGAACTCTGCCCCATTGCAAAGGACGAAGTTCCCGAAGCGGTGGTACTATATCCAGCAGCTAATGAATAATCTCCAGTTGCTCCACGAGTACTACTAGAAGACGGTTGTATTGACAAGTCTATCGCTCCTAATCCAATATCGCCATGGTTGGCAGCGTTTGCTGTTGCCAAGCGGTGACCTGGTTTTCCTACAACATCAGTTACGCTCACTAAACCCGTTGGAGCGCTTCCACCGGCTAAACCGGATAAATCAAGAGTAACACTATTCCCACCTGTTATGGCAAGGGTAAGGGTACTGTTTGCGCTAAGTGTAGTTGCAGATAAGTTTTGTGGTGTTCCTCCTCCTCCCGAGCTGACCAAAGTCAAAGTAGAGGAATTTGTATTTATAAACGCAAGTGTACCGCTCGCCTGTAGTGTAACAGAATTGCCAGATTCAATGTTCAATACGGCTTTAGTGGTTGATGTGGAAGTTCCA
>CALKOP010000119.1 GCA_938091155.1 uncultured Flavobacteriales bacterium
GCCAATGGCGGAAAGTTTATTCTCAGAATAGAAGATACTGACCAAAATCGCTATGTGCCTGGCGCAGAGGATTACATAAAAGAGGCTTTAGAGTGGGTAGGAATGCAGACTGATGAAGACCCTTGGAAAGGCGGTGATTTCGGCCCATACAGACAATCCGAGCGCAAAACAATGTATCGGCAATATGCTGACCAATTAATAGAATCGGGTCATGCGTATTATGCTTTTGACACCTCTGAAGAATTAGTAGAAATGCGCGAAAGGCTAACACGTGCAAAAGTTCCGAGTCCACAGTATAATGCATCTGTACGGATGACAATGAAAAATTCTTTGACATTATCTGCAGACGAAGTAGAGCAGCGTCTGGAGGCAAACGAGCCATACACGATTAGAATAAAAGTCCCTAGAAACGAGGAAATTCGCTTTCATGACTTAATTAGAGGATGGGTTCAGGTGAATTCAAATGCAATTGACGATAAGGTAATTTTTAAATCAGACGGGATGCCAACCTATCATTTGGCTAACATTGTGGATGACCATTTGATGAAAATCACGCAGGTAATTCGGGGTGAAGAGTGGTTGCCGTCTGCGCCAGTTCATATTTTATTATATCGATACTTAGGTTGGGAGGAAACTCAACCAGAATTCGCCCACTTGCCTTTGATTCTCAGACCAGATGGCAATGGAAAGCTCAGTAAGAGAGATGGAGATCGACTAGGGTTTCCAATATTTCCTTTAAAGTGGGAAGACCCCGAGACGGGTGAAAAGTCAATGGGATACCGTGAAAGGGGATATTTTCCAGAGGCATTCATTAACATGCTAGCATTTTTAGGGTGGAATCCTGGTACAAATCAGGAACTGTTTAGCATGGATCAATTGATTCAAGAATTCAAATTGGAAAGGGTAGGTAAATCAGGTTCAAAGTTTGATGCGGACAAAGCTAAATGGTATAATCAGCAATACTTAAGATTAAAAACGAGCACGGAATTAGAAAATCCGTTAAAGACAAAATTGAAGGGGGTGGGGCTAGAAATTCGAGATGATCAAATTTCCGAATACATTGATTTAGTTAAGGACCGGGCATCATTTATTGAGGAAATGACAGAGGGCAGATATTTATTGGAACGACCAATGGACTATGATGAAAAAGTCATTAAAAAGAAGTGGAAAGAAAACACACCTGCTATTGTCGAGGCATTGATAGCGGCCTTTAGCGATGTTGATTATGAAGCTGAGATATTACATAACCGATTCAATCAATTTCTTGTGGAGAGTTCTTTTGGAATGGGTGCCGTTATGCCTATACTGAGGGTACTTATAACTGGCAAGGGAGCAGGGCCTGGCATGTTCGAGATTATGAGTTTTCTTGGTAAAGTTGAGTCCATTGCACGGTTAGAACAGGGTTTAGAAAAACACAGAAATGGCTAGGGTATCAGTTGAAGGACTCAAATTTTTTGCGTTTCATGGCTGTCATCCCTTAGAGTCAAAAACGGGAGGTGAATTTGAAGTTGACATTCATGTCGAGACAAATTTCGATGACGAGCTTTTGTCTGACAGAATAGATGATGCAATCGACTACGTCATGCTTATGGATGTTGCTTCGGAGCAAATGAAGGTGAGGTGCAATCTAATTGAAAAGGTGGCCTACAACATTGCAAGAGAAGTGCAAGGAAGAATTCAAAGACCGCATAAATTGACGGTTACGGTCCATAAGTTAAACGCTCCTGTCGTGTATGATTTAAAGCAAGTTTCTGTGTCCATTGATATGGATAGTGGGATGAATAAATAATTACATTTGCACCTCAATTCAGGTCTCGTGGCCGAGTGGCTAGGCAATGGTCTGCAAAACCATGTACAGCGGTTCGAATCCGCTCGAGACCTCTAAAAACCCCGAACTTTTTGGGGTTTTTTTTTGTTTCTAACAACTTATGCAAAGATCAATTATGTTTTTTGTGGTTTCGGTTGTGCTTTTTGGCCTTGACTTTTATGCATACCAAGGTCTCAAGGCCGCCATATCCCCTTTACCCGAGCTCGGTCAGCGAGTATTCAAATGGTTTTTTTGGGGATTAACCATTTTCACCATTGCGGGGTTTATTCTGTTCGAACCGCTTTCTAAGCATCAATCTACTCGTCCAATATTGATGGTAATAGTCACAATAGGAGCAGCGAATATGATTGGTAAGCTTTTGTTTGCAATCTGGCTGCTTATAGATGATGTGCGAAGGCTCCTGCAGTGCATATGGACAAGCCTAAACCCAGAATCGGTTATGGAGACAGCGAAAAATGGGGGTATTTCTAGAAGTACATTTATTTCACAAGCAGGGGCTATTACCGCGACCTTACCCATCATTGGTATGGGTTGGGGAGTGTTAAGCGGAGCGCATGATTATCGTGTTTTAAGACGAACGGTGTCCCTTCCAAATTTACCGAAGGCATTTGATGGTTATACAATAACTCAGGTGTCTGACATACACGCAGGTTCTTTTTGGAATAAAAAGGCGGTAGCGCGAGGAGTCAAAATGATCAATGATCAGAAGTCAGATATAATTTTCTTTACTGGAGATTTGGTCAATAATAAGGCCGAAGAGATGACTGATTGGAAGGCTCTATTCTCAAGCTTAGAAGCCAGGCATGGGGTTAAGAGTGTTCTAGGAAATCATGATTATGGCGATTATGTTGCTTGGGGCTCAGCAGAAGACAAAGGGCAGAATCTGAAAGATTTGATCGACATTCAAAAGGAAATGGGGTGGGATTTATTGATAGACGAACATCGGAAAATCACAATAGGAACAGATTCAATTGCAATATTGGGAATCCAAAACTGGGGCGCAAAGGGTAGATTTCCAAAATATGGCGACCTCACAAAAGCCAATCAAGGCCTAGACTCTTCAATTACAAAACTCCTATTATCTCATGACCCAAGCCATTGGAAAGAGCAAGTACTTCCTGAGTTTAGTGATATTGACTTGATGTTTTCGGGGCACACACATGGGTTTCAGTTTGGAATAGAAGTTGGCTCAATCAAATGGAGTCCAGTAAAGTATTTCTATCCTGAGTGGGCAGATTTATATTCAGAAGGCCACCAACACCTTTATGTGAATAGGGGTTTTGGATATATTGGTTACCCAGGTCGAATGGGGATTTTACCAGAAATAACTGTTATTACCCTTATATCTGGTGATCGACCGGCAGTATCAGTTTAATTGTAAACGTACTCCCTTCATCTACTTTGCTATCCACTAAAAGGTCTCCATTCATTTGATGGATGAGGGCCTTTGAAACATAAAGCCCAAGGCCGCTCCCACCATTATCGATTTCATCATAGGGGTCTACTTGAAAAAACTTATTAAAAATATCCTTTAGGCGAATTTTAGAAATGCCTGATTATTAACTATTAGAATCGAATGCTTATGGGTATGCTCAGCAGTTTTTGGAAGGCCTTGATTGGTGTCATTTTGAGAATGACCTTGCAAAACACTCAAGTGAAAGATCAGGCAAACTAATATTTGAAACAAAGATAATAACTTCAAGAGCTTCGGAAGAATAGGTGATAATTTAGGCCTTCACTTAAATTTTAAGCATGATCGTTCGAATAGCCGTAAATTTACTGCTCACAATGAGAGGATTCAAACATATTGCCATTGCTCTCTTAGCAGGTTTTTTTACGAATGCTATTCAATGTCAACAAAAGGCAGTTTTTGGTAAAGCGCCAAAAGTTAAAAATAATGGAGCATTTGCGAAAACCTACAAAACTCCGAGGCTAGACAATAGTCCTACCGATTGGACAAAGAATCGATTGGAGTTCTTTTTGGCTGCGGGCGCTACTGCTTTTCTAGGTGATTTAGGAGGGCAAGACGGGCCCGGGAAACCATTTATATATGATTTTGAACCCACACAAACGCGATATTCCATTACAGGAGGTGTGCGCTATTATTTAAGGAAATATCATGCGCTTAGAGGTTCCTTATCATATGGTAGATTAAGGGGTGATGATGCTACTACGAATTATGTAAACAGGCATTATAGGAATTTGAATTTCAAATCGCCAGTTATTCAGTTCGACGCGAAATATGAATTCTATTTGCTAAAACCAAAAACACTACATCTAGCCGGAGCTCGTTCAACAAGTATATTTAATGGTAATAGATTTGGGGCTTATGTCTCGGCAGGGGCAGGCTTTATGTTTTTCAATCCAAAAGGAGAGCTTAATGGAGATTGGTACGCCCTAAAGCCGATGCAAACTGAGGGTCAGGGTATGCCAAATGGCCCAAAACCGTATAAGCGGTTAGGGCTAGTTTTCCCACTTGGAGGTGGCGTAACTTATTTATTGAATCGTAATTATACCATTGGCTTAGATTTTCAATATCACTGGACTACAACGGACTATATAGACGATGCTAGCGGGTATTTTTATCCAAATGAAAAAATTGAGAAGCGAAACGGGAAACTGGCGGCTCTTTTTGCGAATCCTAGTGTTTTATTAGAAGACGTTCCGGATCCTGATTGGTATACTGAAAACCAACCTCGAGGCGGGAGTCAAAGCAATGATACCTACCTGTTTACGCAAATAACGCTATCGCACTCATTCACCCCTTCGATTACCAACGGGCCAATTAAACAAAAGAAGGTAAAGCTAAAGAAGAACTACAAAGACAAAAAGAAGTTCAAGAAGAATAAAGGGAGGAAAGCAAGGTCATACAACAACAAGAAGATTAAAAATAAGAAGAAGAAGTTTAAATCACCCAATCTAAATTTTGGAAAAAAACGAAAAAGGAATAAAATTATTTCTTTTTAAATCCTGTAAGTCAGCCCGATCTTAAGATCAACTAATCTATTCGTTTCATCAATTACATGGTATTCGGACTTTGTATCCACAGCCAAGTTGAGTGGCACCATCATTTGACCAAAGGCAGAGACATTGCCAAAAACATTTCGCTCCGCACCAATCATTGCGCCGTATCTAACTCTGTTAAGGCCGTCAAAGCTCGACAACTCAGATTTTCCAGCTATGGAGGCTTGGTACTCGGTATTGTTATATACAATATAGCCATCGTTTTTGGCTGAAATCAATAGATCCACGAAGCCACCTGCACTCAAGGTCCATTTTTCTGCCAATTGGCGATGATAATTGATTGGCATGTGTATATAGTCCATTCTACTGGCAATTAGGCTCTCGTGAATTACTAGATCATTATCACTTAAACTTTCACCTAACGACAATGTAATTCCATTAATTAATGGGTTAAGGTCAACATCTTTTGTTCTTTCAATTCCATTACCCGATCGTCTTAACCAACCTAGTTCTGCGGTTATGTATGAGTTATCCGAAAGCGAAAAACCATAGCCAAATGAAAACGATGGGTTTGCTTTCCACTCTGATTCAATTTCAAATGAATTTGACTCACCCGAGCCCACTCTCAATCCTGCCCTAAGAAACCACATATGGTTACTCTTCCATGCAACAATTTCTGGTTCAACTAATTCAGCATTTACAAGCACTGAAGCATTCTTTACTTCAAGAGCTAATAAGTCCATCTTAGAAATTCTTGATCTTTTTGATGAATTATAGCTAGAAGTATCAATAAATGGGATGCTTCTACTTTTTGCTGCAGAGGGGCCAACTGTTCCGAACTCATCTGAGACAAACGCAGTTTCTGTATTCGAAGAAATGTTTGCGTTTCTCATGGGGGTGGTTATGTGCTCAATGCCACCTATTTGCTCATTAACAATAATCGATGTTGGTTCTACCAAGTTTGCCGCTCGGATTGAAGTATCAAAGTCGTTTGTTAGCTCCGATTTCGCTTCCTGAGAAATATAACTCAAGTGTAATACGGTATGTAAATCAGGTTGATTTGAGAATGCAGTCTTATCAGATTCCAACACACCGGCTAGTGTCAAAGATCCTGCAAATACAGCCGCCATTTTCAATAACGCAAGTTTGTTAAAACCGCTGGCAGAGGCTCCGGTTGCGACAGATGGTGTAGCGCTTAAACTAGATTCCACCGATTGCCAGACCACCTTTGGATCTAATGAGAAGTCCTTTGCGTCAGTAAATCTTGCCTTAAATATTTGATCAATATTGTTTTCAGAATTATCCATAAGCAAGATAGACATCTGGACATATAACCTTGAGCTTTGCTTGTATTTGCTTACGAGCGGAACTTAAGTGCCATTTTGATGTACCAACTGGAATATTAAGGTGTTCGGAGATTTCTTTGTGACTATAACCGTCAATTACAAACATGTTGAAGACCACCTTACTTACAGGCGATACACTGTCAATTATGATCATCAGCTCTTTGATAGACATATTGTTGACCCCATCGTTATACACCTGATAGGTTGGCATAATGGCATCAAAAGAGAAAATGTCTTTGTATCTCTTATTAGATCGTAAGTGATCTAAGGCAGTATTAATTATTATCCGTTTGCACCATCCCTCAAAGGAATTTCCAAAATGATACTGATTGATTTTCTTGAAAATCTTAATGAATCCTTGGTTTAATACATCCAAGACCTCTTCTTCATCCTTAATGTATCTGCGCACGATAGCTAACATTAAGGGAAAGTATGTTTCATAAACCCTTTTCTGCGCTTTACTGTCTTCTTCAAGACATCCTTCTATGGTAGATTCGCTGATCATGCTGTTGTCTCAACGAATGGTAGACGGTAATATTTAGATAAAGGTTGTTATTCCTTCAATTTTATCACATTAGCCTTTCGCATATCGGTGCCTGAAGTGAACACTACACCATTTGCATCGGGATATGCGTCTTTCGCCACACGTGTCATTTCCTTAATAATATCTTCATATTCCCTGCTACGGAAATTTTGAGGGACCTCTACTTTACCCAATAGTTGGTATTCTGTACTGGGATTGTTTTCAATAAATAGATTAAAACCGCCTCTTCCAACTGTTTGAGACATTTGATAGCTTGGATCAATACTGATTTCTTCTCCTTTCTTAGGCTTTCTTTTCTTCGCCTTAGGGTCTTTGTAGAATTGGATAATGTCCGCTTTGCAGAACCCGGTTCCAGGTCTAAAAATGAGCGCATCATATTCCACACCCGTATGTTGCTTTTCTACTTGCTTCATCATGTGCTCCATCATTTTTTCGAAAACATCAGGAAACATAAGACCGCATTTTACCGTGCCAATGTGTCGGAATTGTGGATTGGGGTTTGCCTCAATAAAAACTACTTTTCCATTGATAACGTTTGCGGTTCCTGGCACCTTCTGCGCTATAGCGCTTACGATAAGGGCAGTTAATACCGCCAAGGTCATAATTGTTTTTTTCATTTTATTCTGCTTTTGTCCATATAGAGGTTCTACCAATTAGCGCAATTCCTACATAGCCTCTAACATTGAGTTTATCACCCTCTTTTGTAATGTAACAAGAATACGTTTCTCCATTCTTA
>CALKOP010000120.1 GCA_938091155.1 uncultured Flavobacteriales bacterium
CTATGTCACTAGGTAGTTCGCCGCCAGTATACTTCTGTGAAGCAATAAGACCTAATTCGTCAATTATTGCCTTTAAAACGTCTATCTCATAATTCGAACTTGCTTGTTGTAGAACTCTTGCAAGTCGTTCCAACCCCATACCCGTATCAATATGTTTGTTTTTCAAGTTTTCGAGACCACCATTTTCAAGCCGATTATATTGCATGAATACCAGATTCCATATTTCAATAACTTCTGGATGATCCGCATTTACTAACGTGGACCCATTAATGGATCTTCGATCTTGATCTGATCGAAGATCAAAATGAATCTCAGAACATGGTCCGCATGGGCCAATATCTCCCATTTCCCAAAAATTCTCTTTTCTACCAAAGGCTAGGATTCTTTCTTCAGAAATGTGATTCATCCATAATGTCTTCGCCTCAGTATCAGCATCAAGTTCCATCGCACTATCCCCAGCAAAAACTGAAACATATATTCTTGATACATCCAGCTTATAAACCTTAGTCAGTATCTCCCAAGCCCAATCAATTGCTTCTTTCTTGAAATAATCGCCAAAGGACCAATTTCCCAGCATCTCAAACATGGTATGGTGATAATGATCTCGACCAACTTCTTCCAAATCGTTGTGTTTTCCAGAAACTCGTAAACATTTCTGGCTATCAGCAATTCGAGGAAACTTTGCCACCTCATTGCCAATGAACACACCCTTGAATTGATTCATACCAGCATTCGTAAACATGAGAGTAGGGTCATCCTTAATGACAATGGGCGCTGAGCTCACTATTTCATGTCCTTTATCCTCGAAAAACTCTAAAAATGCATTGCGTATTGCACTTGTTGACCACTCCATACTCTGTTAAAATGATTGAACGTTTGATAGAAATTGGGTGCGAAAGTAGAGGTTGTCCTATTTTCGCAGCTCATTTAGTAAACTAATTACAATTGGCTAAGGTAAAATACCAGTACAACGAAAACACGCTCAGCTATGAGAAGATCAGGAAAAGCCTCTGGAAGCGGCTTGCCCAGACGAGTTGGTATTTACTAGCATCGTTTATTAGTGGAGCCGCTATTTACTTTTTATTCAATATTGTTTACGAATCACCGCAAGAGCGGCAGTTGGCAAACGAAAAGGAAGAGTTAATTGTTCAGTATGATCTGATGAATAAACGTCTAGATCAAATGAGTACGGTTCTATCCGATCTCGAAAATCGAGACGACAATATCTATCGAAGTATTTTCGAAGCTGAACCAATTCCCGATAATATTAGGAAAGTAGGAATAGGAGGTGTCAATAGAGATAAGAACCTAGAGCGCTTTAAGGACGATTCAGAAATTGTCATTGAGACGACAAAGAAACTCGATCGACTGGCAAAGCAGCTGTATATACAATCAAAGTCTTTTGATGAAGTTATTAAATTAGCAAAACAGAAGGAAGACATGCTTGCGTCTATACCTGCTGTGCAACCAATTTCAAATAAAGACTTGAAGAGGATGTCATCAGGTTTTGGCAAACGGGTTCATCCTATTTATAAAACAGTACGTTTTCATTGGGGTAATGACTTTACCGCGCCTATTGGCACTGATATATATTCTACAGGAAAGGGCAAAGTAATTGTTGCTGATGAATCAAGAAGCGGTTATGGTAACCATGTAATTGTAGATCACGGTTATGGTTACCAAACTCTATTTGCTCACATGAGTAAAATCTTGGTTAAACCAGGTCAAGAAGTAAATCGCGGCGAAATTTTAGGGCTCGTTGGAAACACTGGTCTTTCCAGTGCTCCGCACCTGCATTATGAAGTATTAAAGAATGGCGGCAAAGTAAATCCAGTGAATTTCTACTTCAATGATTTATCTCCTGAGGAATATGACTTAATGATTCAGCTTTCTTCGCAGGAGAATCAGTCCTTTGACTAAAACTATATTTGCTCTATGCCCTACAAGGAAAAGGAAACATTTAAACTTTACTATTCAATAGGAGAAGTCTCTGAGATTCTAAACGTGAATCCCTCGTTGTTGAGGTTTTGGGAAAAGGAATTTGACGTAATAAAACCTTCAAAGAACAAAAAAGGCAATCGTATCTATAAGGCGAATGACCTCAAAAACCTAAAACTCATTCATTACCTAGTGAAGGAAAGAGGTTTTACATTGGAGGGTGCAAAAAAGAAGTTGAAAGAAAACCCAAAAGAACTTGAGGAAAAGACGGATTTGATCGACACATTAAACGGCGTAAAATCGTTACTTCTAGATTTAAAGAATTCTCTTTAGTATGATTTGTGATCTTTCAAGTAATTGGTGACATAATCATTAACGCCTTCTTCCAAACTGAAGAATTTTTGTGAATATCCAGTCATTTCTAATTTTGACATATCCGCTTCGGTATAGTATTGATACTTATCCCGAATATCTTCTGGTGTATCTATAAAACTAATATTGGGAGAAACATCTAAAGCCCTGAATACAGATCGCCCAAGGTCTAAAAAAGTTCTTGCCCTGCCTGTTCCTAAATTGTAAAGTCCGGAACACCCATCCAAGGTCATTAGATGATTAATAACTTTCGAAATATCTTTCACATATACAAAGTCTCGTAGCTGTTCACCATCCTTGAATTCCGACTTATGCGATCGAAACAACTTGAGCGAACCGTTTGCTGACACTTGATTGAAAGCATGTAGTACGACACTTGCCATTCTCCCTTTGTGGTATTCATTGGGTCCGTAGACATTAAAAAACTTAAGACCATACCAGGGGAAGGATTGTGTCTGACTAAGTATCCACTCGTCTATCTGGTTTTTAGAATCTCCATAAGGGTTGAGAGGCTTTAACTTCGATACAACCTCATGATTGTCTTCGTATCCAAACTCACCCTCGCCATAAGTTGCCGCAGAGGACGCATAGATTAATCGAGCTTGTTTTTCTTCACAAAATCTCCATATAGACTTTGTGAAATCAATATTTAGCTTTTGAAAAATAGCCCAGTCAAACTCTGTTGTGTCCGTTCGCGCGCCAAGGTGAACGATTGTCTTGATGCCTTTATCATCGGCCCAGTCAAAAAACTTATCCCGATCAATCTGTAACAAACCATCAAGAATATTCAAGTTAGTCTGTTTAGCTTGTCGGGTAAAATCATCTACGAGTATGACTTTACCCGGGTATAGTAAATTCAAATCTTTCGCCACACAACTTCCTATAAATCCGGCAGCGCCAGTAACAACAATCATCTTAAAGTCATTTAGGTTCAAAGGTATTTAATGCAAAATGCAAACTATCTTCGCACTTCATTATTTCAGATGTCAAGAACTGTATTTATTACCCGAAGAGAACGCTTTTCTGCAGCACACAAACTTCATCGAGAAGATTGGTCAAAAGAAAAAAATGCCGAAGTATTTGGCAAATGTGCCAACCCAAATTGGCATGGTCACAATTATCAATTATTTGTCACTGTTAAGAGTGCGGTTAATGATAGCACTAGTTTTGTTATGGATTTAAAGCTTTTAGGCATTATTATTAACGAGAAGGTAATTGTTCATACTGACCATAAAAACATCAATTTGGATACTCCTTTCATGAAGGATGTCATGTCATCTACCGAGAATATCTGCATGGCGATTTGGGATGAATTATTTGACGAAATAGCATCGCATGGTGCAATATTGCATTGCGTTAAACTCCAGGAAACCGAAAATAATTTTGTTGAGTTCTATGGCTGAAGAAAATGAAAAAGGCTATCAAAAACATGAAGCTTATAACGATGCTCATGTTGAAGAAATGGCCAATCACTATCAAGAAATCATTCGACTATCCGGGGAACAACCCAATCGAGAAGGATTACTAAAAACGCCTGAGCGCGCTGCTAAAGCGCTTCAATTCCTCACTCAGGGCTATGAAGAAGATGGAGCTGAAATTTTACGTTCTGCCCTGTTTCATGAAGATCACCAGCAAATGGTACTCGTTAAGAGCATAGAATTATACTCTCTTTGCGAACATCATATTTTGCGATTTTTCGGAAAAGTTCACATTGCATATATTCCAAATGGATCAATCGTGGGCCTGAGTAAACTCCCAAGAGTTGTAGATGTATTTGCTCGCAGACTACAGGTACAGGAGCGCCTTACGCAACAAATAAGAGATTGCATTCAGGACACACTTAATCCGCTCGGTGTTGCTGTGGTTATAGAGGCAAAGCATATGTGCATGCAAATGCGAGGTGTCCAAAAACAAAATTCAGTTACCACTACTTCTGCGTTTACAGGGGAATTCCTTAAAGACGCGACTCGCAAAGAATTCATCAGCCTAATCTCATCACATTTAAGCTAAAAACATGAAAACAGCATACGTTTTTCCAGGTCAAGGTGCGCAATTCTCCGGAATGGGAAAGGACCTATATGAGTCGAATGAAAATACTCAGTCCCTTTTCCATGAGGCAAATAAAATATTAGGGTTTGATATTACTGATGTCATGTTTAATGGTTCCAAAGATGACCTAAAACAAACTAAGGTTACCCAGCCCGCCGTGTTTCTCCATTCAGTAATATTAGCATCTACAATCGAGTCATTTCATCCAGACATGGTGACCGGCCATAGCCTCGGTGAACTATCTGCACTTGTTGCAAACAAGACTTTATCCTTTGAGGATGGACTCAACTTGGTTTATCAGCGTGCTCTTGCGATGCAAAAGGCTTGTGAAATGAACCCTTCCACTATGGCGGCTATACTTGGCCTTGAGGACAGTGTCGTAGAAGAAGCTTGCCTATCAATAAACGAAATAGTAGTTGCCGCCAATTTTAATTGTCCTGGACAATTAGTAATTAGTGGTTCAAACGTTGGTATTGAAAAAGCTTGTGAATTATTAAAGGAAAAAGGCGCCAAGCGCGCTTTGCCACTTCCAGTAGGTGGCGCCTTTCACAGTCCGCTCATGGAACCGGCAAGAGCAGAATTGCAGAAAGCCATTGAGGCAACGCATTTCTCAAATCCTATATGTCCAATTTATCAAAATTTTACGGCAAAAGCTACATCAAATCCAGATGAGATTAAAAGCAATCTTATCTCACAGCTCACAGCACCTGTCAGGTGGACACAATCTGTCCAGGCTATGGTCGCAGACGGAGCGACTAACTTCATTGAAGTTGGGCCCGGTAAAGTCTTATCAGGTTTAGTTAAAAAGATTCATCGTGAAGCGGAAGTTGCGCAGGCAACCGTATGATTAAAGTGAAGTTTTACTTGTTAATTCATAGAGTTTTATCCATCCAAGTTCTCATTGTCTCGATATCATCATGCGGCCAAGGAAGACCTCAGGCTGAAACAAAAAACGCCCCGGTCAATAGGATTGAGTCTGTTGAGCAAAACCTAAAACCTAAAGAAGTGTGGCCGAGGCGAGGTCAAATTCGCGAGTACTTTACAGAATATGGTGCTAAAAACACCGAATTCAAGGTTAAGCTTAAAACGCGATTGGGTGATATTATCATTGAGTTGTATGAAGACACACCGTTACATAGAGCTAACTTCATACACCATATAAAGCGCGGTTTATATGAAAGAACCATTTTCTATCGAGTGATACCTAACTTCATGATTCAGGGTGGTAATTCAGATAATGATGAAACCACTTTGCGCAGAGATGGGGTTGAATCATATTATATTCCATCCGAGTTAAAACCAGACTACATACATAAAAGAGGTGCCGTGGCTATGGCAATGAACTATCACAACAATCCTGAAAACAAGTCATCACAATATGATTTTTACATTGTGATAGGAAAAACATTCAATGATGCCGAAATGGATGCAACCGAGGCTGAATATGGTAATTCTCATACAGAGCGGAGCAAAGAAGTTTATCGAACGATTGGAGGTACTCCACACTTAGATGGTAAGCATACTGTGTTTGGACGTGTAATTGAAGGAATAGAAATCGTTGAGGCAATTGCCGATGTAAAAAAAGACTCAGGAGATTGGCCGAATACAGATGTAATTATCAACTACGAAATCCTTCAATAACCCTTACTTACATTTGAATTTACCGCCTGAAGGCGGCTTTTTGTGATATCCAGAAGAAGAGGCACATGCCTGACCTAACAGCCCGATTAGCATAACAACAGCCATAATTTTTCTAAGTCTTTTTATCTTCTCCATAACAAAGCAAAAATAGGTCTTTTAATCCACGGCCTCAATCACAGTCACAACTCATCGAAAATCGCAAACGAAGATCCATTTCTTCAAAAATGACGCGGATGGCATCTTGGTGCTTAATGTTCATCTGTATAGAGCGAAGATCCAGCTCTCGAAGGCCATCCATTTCTTTCATTTCTTGAGGAAGGTAATAGATGTTGTTACTCCATAATTCGAGTGATTCCAACTTTTTCAAGTTGGCAATTTCAGGACTGACATGATAAATTTCGTTGTTCCCAAGTTTTAAGATCTTAAGGCTTTCAAGATGCGAAATGGAATTTGGCAGGGAATCAATTTTATTTGCCGTTAGGTCTAAATAATCTAAAGCCTTAAAATTTGATAAATCTTTCGGTAAAGAATCAATCTTGTTGTGAGACAAATCCAGATTTTTCAAATTTTTGAATTCAGAAAGTTGCTCTGGCCATTTCTTAAGCTGCGATCTATGTAAATCCAAGTAAACAACAGAATCAGGTGTTTGCCGTGCTTCCGCTAGATTGGTGAAATGAGTATTCTGCGAAAAAGTAAATCCTCCAACTAGCAGACATAACAGGAAAACGAGTGAAACACGCATGAATCAAGTCCCCCTCGCAATTTTAATGTCCCGTTCAATCTGCGCCACCAATTCATCTGACGATTCAAACTTTTTTTCATCCCGTATCCGCTTTTTGAAGTACAAGCGAATATGTTGATCGTAGATATCAGCCTCGAAATCTAGAATATGAACCTCAACTGTGGGTTGATTGTCATCTCCAAATGTTGGATTATTCCCAATATTCAACACTCCAGAAAAGAGCTTTTCATTAACCGAAACATTTACAGCGTATACGCCTGATTTAGGAATGATTTTATCTTTATCCGAAATCTCCAGGTTTGCTGTAGGAATGCTCAAACCCCTTCCCCTACCTTTACCCGAAACAACTTTTCCTGACACAAAAAACTGGTAACCTAAAAAAGAATTCGCCTCTTCAATTTCACCATCATTTAAGGCATATCTCACTTTTGTAGAACTCACATTAACCGCATCAATTTCTTGCGCTGGAATCTCATCTACAGTAAATCCATAAACAGGTGCGTATTCACTTAGTTGTTCAATACTACCCTCTCTATTCTTGCCAAATTGATGATCATATCCAATGACCAAACGCGTCATTTTCACCTTCTCCACTAGTAAATCCCTTACATAAGAAAGTGCTGTTGTACGGGAGAAATCCATTGTAAAAGTTTGAACAATGACCGCATCAATACCACAAGATTCAAGTAGTTCTAACTTCTCATCAAGCGTATTTATCAATTGCAATCCCGATTGATCGGGAAACAAGACTTTTCTTGGATGTGGATCAAATGTCACGAGCACACTGACCGCACCTTCAGCGTGTGCCTTTGCGCTTACTTGACTTAAGATCTTTTTATGTCCAATATGAACACCATCGAAGGTGCCAGTTGTGACACAAGCCGCTTTATCCGACTCATACTCCTCAATTCCCCTAAATATTCTCACCAGTTATCAACGATATAATTTAACGTAACTTATTGAAATACTGTGAGTTAAACAAATAACTCACACCCATCAAATGTATGTATTTAAAAATATCCAAGGCAAGGCTTTTTTAAGACGGGAAAGTCATAAATTTGCGCCCTTTAAGACGGACGAAAAACACTAATCGTAACTATCTAAATATCAGCATAAATGGCTGCCAATACAGGAAAAATCATACAAGTAATCGGACCAGTGGTCGATGTGCGCTTTAGCACTGAAGGTGGAGGCGTGCTTCCAAACATCCTCGATGGACTGGAAGTAACTAAATCAACGGGTGAGAAAGTAACTCTTGAATGTCAACAGCACATTGGAGAGGACACCGTAAGAACCATTGCAATGGATTCTACAGAAGGCTTAACCAGAGGCTTATTTGTGACAGGAACTGGTCAGGCGATAACAATGCCAATTGGTGATCAAATTAAGGGTAGAACTTTCAATGTTATTGGTGGTGCTATTGATGGAATTGGAGAAGTTGACCAAACTGGTGGACGACCAATTCACCGAGAAGCTCCAAAATTTGAAGATTTAAGTACTGCAACTGAAGTTCTTTATACAGGAATTAAAGTTATCGACCTTATTGAGCCTTACGCCAAAGGAGGTAAGATTGGATTATTTGGTGGTGCGGGAGTTGGTAAAACCGTATTGATTCAGGAGCTAATTAACAACATTGCCAAAGGACATGATGGATACTCTGTATTTGCAGGTGTAGGCGAAAGAACTCGAGAAGGTAACGACTTGTTAAGAGAGATGTTGGAATCAGGTATCGTTAAATATGGCGATGAATTCCTACACTCTATGGAAGAAGGCGGATGGGATCTATCTAAAGTTGACCCTGAGGCAATGAAGGAATCACAAGCGACTTTCGTTTTCGGTCAAATGAATGAACCTCCTGGAGCTCGTGCTCGAGTTGCCTTAACTGGACTAACCGCAGCTGAGTATTTCCGTGATGGAGATGATGAAAGCGGTGGACGTGATATACTTTTCTTCGTTGATAATATTTTCCGTTTCACCCAGGCTGGATCTGAAATGTCAGCACTTCTAGGTCGTATGCCATCGGCAGTTGGTTACCAACCAACATTGGCATCGGAGATGGGTGCAATGCAAGAGCGTATCACTTCAACTAAAAGAGGTTCTATTACTTCTGTTCAGGCAGTATATGTTCCTGCAGATGATTTAACTGACCCTGCTCCTGCAACAACTTTTGCTCACTTGGATGCAACAACAGTTTTATCTCGAAAGATTGCTGAGCTGGGTATTTACCCCGCGGTAGACCCATTAGATTCTACATCAAGAATTTTAACGGCTGATATTGTCGGTGACGAGCACTATGATACTGCGCAAAAGGTAAAAGAGATTCTACAACGCTATAAGGAATTACAAGACATTATTGCTATTCTTGGAATGGATGAGCTATCTGAAGAGGACAAATTGGTTGTTCACAGAGCTAGAAGAGTCCAGCGTTTCCTTTCTCAACCTTTCCACGTGGCCGAGCAGTTTACAGGAACACCTGGTGTATTGGTAACCATCGAAGACACAATCAAAGGATTCAACATGATCTTAGATGGTGAAGTGGATGAGTATCCTGAAGCAGCGTTTAATCTTAAGGGTAACATCGAAGAAGCTATCGAAGCTGGTAAGAAATTACTCGCTGACAACAAATAATCCAAGACTAGATGAAAGTTGAAATCATATCACCAAACAAACTTATTTTTGAGGGAGAAGCTAACTCTTTGCTGTTACCCGGAAAAGATGGATCTTTTGGAGTGTTAAACGATCACGCACCGATTATATCCTCACTGACAGAGGGGAGCGTTAAGCTCAGTACTGACGAAGGAGAAAAGTCATACGAAATAAACGGTGGTGTAGTTGAGGTGTTAAAAAACAAGGTTATCATCTTAGCCGATTGATAGTTGAATAATAAGTAGAGAAAAGGGAAGCCAATAGCTTCCCTTTTTTTATGCACTAGTTTAAGATTAGCCTTCCGACAAACGCAGACTCCTTGTGCAAATTTTCTCAAATATGCACCTGACCCACAGGTTTTTCACCAATAAAAATTAGCTCACCATTCATGTTGACAAAAGTTCTTCTAGGACAAATTGGGTTTTTACCTGCTTCGAACCTTTACTCTTTGAAGGCCTCTGCTTTTGCATTTAGCTTTCTTATCCACACTTCATCATTTGCTGCTTCTCCCTTCCAAGTCACCCCATCCTTGGTGTTATTTTGAATAATCAGGAAATTCCCACCTGATTTAATAGCATGAAATCCACCCCCTCTAGTTCTGCCTTTCATACTTCTTGCTTTTGCGGAATCAGTTCACTCCAATTGATTTCTCCTTTAAAACTGCTATACACAACAATTACATTTTCAAACGAGTACTCGTGTCGTGCTCCCGCCAAAACATCAAAATCAGTCAACTCAATAAACAAATAGACCCCACCCTTACTGCTTAGGTGGACACCTCTCACTTCGGGTATTGAAATTTCAATTGCGTCTCCTTTATCTAGGTTTCGTGTTTGTTTCTTGGTAATTGATTGCTGGAGATCAAACAATCCCACAGGTATGAATATGGTCGGAACCTTAGGGTTATTTAGATTGTTCACTATGAAACCACCAAACAATGCTTCTTCTGCCATGTTTAACGGGCCATCTTTCTTTTTTCTTGTTTCTACAATCGCAACTCGTAAATATTCGTTGCCAGAAAAAAAGAATTTTCCACGCATCGCTGAAAGCTTGAATTCTTCTGTGTCTTTCTCTTTGTAATCTAATCGAACCGGTATTAACTCATTTTTCCGCATTGAATAAATGTCATTTGCTCGGAATTCCAACTTTCTAAAGTCCCCAACGGCTCGGTCTTTTATGTCGAAATAGTGATTTCGAAGAGGTGATACTGTTGCATGTATGAATACAGTACCAATATCATTAATAGCAACTTTAGCCACAT
>CALKOP010000121.1 GCA_938091155.1 uncultured Flavobacteriales bacterium
CAATCCATCATTATATTGGACCTAGTCACTTCCATTGGTTTAATAAGCGCAGTCAAACCTAGGACAAGTGCCAAGTTGGCGATATTACTTCCCACTACGTTACCGATGGAAATGTCTGGATATCTCGATAAAGCGGCATTCAAACTAACAACTAATTCGGGAAAGGATGTACCAAAGTACACAATTGTAAGACCAACTACCATTGGGCTTATCCTTAAAAATGTGGCAATCTTAACCGATGAACGATCAATAAACTCGCCACCGAAAACTAGGAGGACTAACCCTCCAATAAGCTGGATCCAAGCTAGTAACATTTCTAGTCTTTCTTCTCAATTTGCTTTTTCACATCCTGCACTGAATCTGTAATATCCTGTTGAATATCATTTGTAGCATTTCGAAATTGCCTCATACCCCTGCCAAGGTTTCTAGCAAATTCAGGAATTCTTTTAGATCCAAAAAACAAGAGCACTACCATGAGGACCACAAATATTTCTCCTCCTCCAAGATTTAAAAAAAGTAATTTCATTAACTGCAATTTGGCAAGCAAATGTAGGTCACAAAAAAGCCCCGACTTGATCTAAATCAAATCGAGGCTTTGTCATTATAAACCCTTATTTCTTTTTGGCTTTATTAGACAAATCAACTACGACAGGAGTCGCCACACAAAGCGATGAGTAAGTACCTACAACAACTCCAATAATCAAGGCGAATACAAATCCTTGAATAACCTCGCCTCCGAAGAAAAAGATCATTAAAAGAACTACCAACGTTGATAGCGATGTATTAATCGTTCTAGACAGAGTCGAATTAAGAGCGTCATTGATTACTTCTTCGAAGTCTTGTCTTTTGTGTATCCCTAGATATTCTCTAATTCTATCAAAAACAACAACGGTATCATTAATCGAATAACCGACAACCGTTAATATGGCCGCTATAAAGGCTTGATCAATTTCCAAGGAAAACGGCATGAATCGATACAGTAGAGAGAATAACGATAACACAATCAATACATCGTGCGTCATCGCCACTAAGGCTCCTAATCCAAATTGCCATTTGCGGAAACGCACAACTATGTACAAGAAAATAATCAATAAGGCGAAAATACCTGAGTACCAAGCTGCTTGTTTAATATCGTCCGCAATTGTGGGGCCCACTTTTTGAGAGCTCATTATTTCATAATCTCCAGAAATAGCAGACAATCCAGCGTTTAACTTAGCTTCCACTTGAGCATCGGCATCATCCAATTGTGAATCAATCATGTATTTAGTCGTGATCTTTACTTGATTTGAAACACCGTAAGTTTTAACTTCTGGCATTTGAGCCAATCCATTCTCACCTACAAATTGTCCACTGAGAGCATCAGCAATATCAGAAACAGGAAAGGACTGTTCGAATCGAACTGTGTAATTGCGGCCACCCGTGAAATCCACACCATAGTTTAATCCTTGTGCAAATAACGAACCCAAACCGATTAGAATAACCACACCAGAAATGGCATAGAACAATTTACGTTTTCGCACAAACGGGATAGCAACCTTTGTTAAAATATTCTCTGTCAACTTAGTTGAGAATGCTGGTTTTGCATTTGAATCTAATCTCCATTCGAATAATAATCTCGTAATGAAAATTGCTGCAAACAATGAAGTAGCGATACCAATTATCAATGTGGTGGCGAAACCTTTAATTGGACCACTTCCAAAGATGTAGAGTATTATACCTGTTAAAAGTGTAGTGATATTTGCATCAATAATTGAACTGTACGCATTATTGTAACCATCCACGATTGCCAAACGCACCCCTTTGCCCGCTCTTAATTCCTCTCGAATTCGTTCATATATGAGAACGTTTGCATCAACTGACATACCGATAGTTAAGACAATACCAGCAATACCAGGAAGAGTAAGTGTTGCTCCAAGTGAAGCTAAAACACCCATAACAAAGAATAAGTTTGCTAATAGAGCCAAGTCAGCTATTATACCCGCTGAAGAATAATAGAATGCCATATATGCTAATATGAGCAGCAGTGCAATTACAAAAGACATTAAACCTGAAGTAATTGCTTCTTGACCCAAGGTAGGGCCAACAACGGCCTCTTCAATGATTCTTGGTCTGGCTGGTAGCTTACCCGCCTTCAATACATTCGCTAAATCTTCTGCCTCTTGAAGTGAAAACTGACCTGATATAGATGAAACACCACCAGAAATTTCATTTTCTACTCTAGGAGCTGAATAAACTTGATCATCCAACACCACGGCAATATAACCACTTGGTGTTTGTCCGGCAGCTTCTGCCGTCATTGCTTTCCAAGTTTTAGCTCCTTCTGAGTTCATACTCATGGAAACTTCTGGATTTCCAAGTGGATCACTTGCAACTCTAGCATTCGTAATTACATCACCTTCCAAAGGTGCCTTTTCGTCCTTGTCTGTAACATTGATCGCGAACAACTGGATAAACTTTCCATCCTCATCGTATGGCTTAGCTCCCCATAAGAATTTCATTCTTCTCGGAAATTGCTGCTTGAAATCTTTTCTTACTAATAATTCATTGATAGCCGCTGTATCAAATACCGAGGCGTAACCAACTGTTGGACCTTTACCAGCATAATACTTCTGATCATCAGGGTTTTGATAAATTGCTGGACGAAGAATGTTGAATAATGGATTGTTTTCGGCATAATCTGCTCTCAATTGAGCAACACTATCTTCTGATAATTCTAATCCCGATGAATCACCATCTGCTGATTCTTGCCCATCGATAACTAAGGCTCCTTGTTCGGATATTGCTTCTTTTATTGTATCCTCTAATGTCGAATCTGGCTCTTCAATTTTAGCAGCAGCTTCAGCTGTTTCAGTATTTTCATCTTCACTAATAGTTGCTTCTTTAACAGAAAACTTTTCTTTTTTGGATAAACGCTCTGCGAGCATAGTATTAGCTACCTCTAGCTTTGGATATATTTCACCATTCTCATACGTATACCAAAACTCTAACTGTGCCGTGTTTTGAAGAATCTTACGAACTCTTTCTTTGTCCTTAACACCAGGAAGTTCAACTACTATTCTACCTGTGCCAGCAATACGTTGAATTGATGGCTGTACAACTCCCAACCCGTCAATTCTTCTTCTCAACACCTGCTCGGTACTGCTCACGGTTGCGTCTGCTTGATCAGAGATGGTCGTAAGTATTTCTTCATTGGTAGCTTCTAAAGGAAACAACTCCTTGCTATCACGGTTATGAAAAACAGCGGCCATCGCTGCACCTGCATTTTGTTCGTTCCAAGCTTGACCAAATAGAGTCACGTAATCATCCTGAGATTCCGATTGTAATTCTGACGCTCTATTTAGAGCTGCAATAAATGCTGGATCTTGGCTGTTATCACTAAGTGCCTTAATGAGTTCCTTCATAGAAACTTCGAGCGTTACATTCATACCACCTTGAAGGTCGAGTCCGAGGTTGATTTCATTCGACTTACAATAAGCATATGTAAATCCTAAGAGTGGATATACTTCTTCCGAACTCTTACGTTGAAGAATTTTTTGTTCAAACCCTTGAAAGGCCTGCTCAATTTTCTCACCTGACATGATCGTGTCAATCGCTAAGACCATTGAATCTACTTGTGCTTGTGCCTCATTGTTAGCCGATTTCTCCACGCTGCTTGCAACAAAAGAGAAAGATAACTGGTAAAGACAGGCAACTATAAGCAGGATAGTAAATACCCAAATTGCGCTTTTATTCTGCATTTTCTAATTGAATTAATAAAAAGACCTTTTAAAAAGGGCGTGCAAATATAGAATTTCATGTAGTTCGATTACAGGTAAAAACTCGAACTTGAAATGTTTGTACACAGAAACAAAAAAGGCGTCAAATAATGACGCCTTTTTTGTTCAATTTCAACCTAATTTAAGATAGAATCGCATCTAATAGTCTGTT
>CALKOP010000122.1 GCA_938091155.1 uncultured Flavobacteriales bacterium
CGTAGTCGATTTGGCAAAAATGCCTCACCTGCTTATGGCTGGAGCGACCGGTCAAGGAAAGTCCGTTGGGTTAAACGCCATTTTAGCTTCCTTACTTTACAAAAAACACCCTGCACAAGTCAAGTTCATTTTGGTTGATCCCAAGAAAGTAGAACTGACGTTATTCAACAAAATTGAGCGCCATTTCTTGGCTAAATTACCGGATGAGGAAGAGGCTATCATTACGGATACAAGTAAAGTAGTAGCCACCTTAAATTCACTTTGTATTGAAATGGATGATCGATACGAAATGCTGAAAAATGCTCAGTGTCGAAACATTAAAGAATATAATGCCAAGTTCATTAAGCGGAAATTGAATCCAAATAATGGACATAAATACCTGCCCTACATTGTATTGGTCGTTGATGAATTTGCAGATCTTATTATGACAGCTGGAAAAGAAGTAGAGCTACCTATAGCTCGGTTGGCTCAGCTTGCACGCGCCATTGGTATTCATTTGATTATTGCAACTCAAAGGCCATCGGTTAATATTATAACAGGTACGATAAAAGCAAATTTCCCAAGCCGAATTGCATTTAGGGTGACCAGTAAAATTGACTCAAGAACAATCTTGGATACTGGCGGTGCTGAACAACTGATTGGACGAGGTGATATGCTTTACAGCAATGGAAACGATTTAATACGGCTCCAATGCGCATTTGTAGACACACCTGAGGTAGAGGAAATCACAAACTTTATTGGAGCTCAACAAGGTTACCCTGATGCCCATTTACTTCCTGAATACGTTGGTGAAGGAGGAGAAAGCGGAGGAGATAGTTTCCAAGATATGGACAGAGATGCACTTTTTGAAGACGCAGCACGAGTCATTGTTTTACACCAACAAGGAAGCGCTTCTCTACTACAGAGAAAGCTTAAATTGGGCTACAACAGAGCAGGTAGAATTGTCGACCAATTAGAAGCCGCTGGTATCATTGGCCAATTTGAAGGAAGTAAGGCGAGGCAAGTTTTAATTGCCGATGAAGTGAGTTTGGAACGGCATTTGGAAAGCCTAAATAATTAATCAAAGAAAATATGAACTATCTAATATCTACTTTCTCAGTTTTACTCCTCTGTTTTAGTGCTGTTGCACAACAAAATGATCAAGACCTAAATCCACAAGATCCTAAAGCACAGGAAATCTTAGATAAACTGTCTAACAAGGCTGCTAGCTACAAATCCTTTTCTGCAGATTTTGAATACACGCTCATCAATAAGGCGGAAGGAATCAATGAAACCCAAAAAGGTAAGGTGACCATGAAGGGTAAAAAGAAATATAAGTTAGAAGTTGCAGGACAAGAAATCATATGTGACGGTGAAACGGTTTGGACATTCATTAAGGACGTGAATGAGGTTCAAATCTCAGACGTACCGGATGAGGATGAAGAAGAGGAAAATATTATGAACCCTGCGAATGCCTTCCATATGTACAAGAATGGATTCAAGTACAAGTATGAAGGCAAAAACACCATTGATGGAATTGAGGCAGACGTGATAAAAATGTATCCAATGAATCCACAAGGAAAGAACTACCATACTGTAGTCGTCAATATTGACAAGGCAAAATTGGAGCTCATTAGTATGGCTGTAAAAGGAAAAGATGGAAACGAGTATACTTATCGACTCAAAAACTTCAGTCCGGACATTGACATCAATGACTCAGACTTCGAATTTGACGAAGATCGAGCAGATGACATCATTGATTTGAGAGAATAATAAGCAGGATCGCAATCAGCGAATGTTAATAAGTAAAAAGCCCCACCGCAACGTTGTGGGGCTTTTTGTTGACCAATAGGTATTTCCTAGGCATTTAAGGTCACAGCTGTTCACAGACTGCTGTTTAAAAATGATCAATAAAATCAATGGTGCACGAGGAATTACAGAGCTCTTTATGTTGACTTTTGATAGCTTTCAAAGGACTATTCATTAATGAACATAACTTATCTTGGTCACGCTTGCTTTTTATTGGAGACATCTGGAGCCAAGATTCTGTTTGATCCATTCATAAGTCCAAATTCCATTGTTCAAGAGTTAAGAAAGGACTCATCAGACAATGAGCTAGTTTTAAAACTAGACGCTGATAAAATTGAATGTGATTACTTACTAATATCACATGGTCATGAAGATCATGTAGCAGATGCTGAGTCAATTTTAAAGCGAACTGGTGCCAAAGTGGTAAGTAATTATGAAATTGTTTCTTGGTTCGAAGTTAAAGGTGTCTCTAACGTTCATCCCATGAATCTTGGCGGTTCTTGTGAATTTGATTTTGGGAAAATTAAATATGTTAACGCAGTACACTCTAGTGTGATGCCAGATGGGGCATATGGAGGAAACCCAGGAGGTTTTATAATTGAAGCTGATGGCAAAACCATCTATTATGCAGGGGACACAGCTCTAACATTCGATATGAAACTAATTGGTGAAGAGTTCAAGATTGATCTGGCTATTTTACCCATTGGTGACAATTTCACCATGGGTGCGAATGATGCCTCAAAGGCAGCAACTTTTGTAGGTTGCAACAATATAATTGGGATGCACTATGACACATTTGGATACATTAAAGTAGACCATAAACTAGTGCACGAAACGTTCTTAAAAAACGGTCAATCAATTGACCTTATGTCAATTGGAGAAACCAAAGAAATTTAAATCATTATGGGGAAAATCATAGCAGTTGCTAATCAAAAAGGAGGCGTTGGAAAAACCACTACAAGCATCAACTTGGCCGCGAGTCTGGGTGTACTTGAAAAGAAAACGCTAATTGTAGATGCAGATCCGCAAGCCAATGCAACTTCAGGTGTTGGATTTGACCCTCGAAATGTCAGAACAAGTATCTATGAATGCATCATTAATCATGTTGAGCCAAAGGATATTATCCTAAACACCAAGAATCCCAACTTGGATATCATGCCTGCCCACATTGACTTGGTTGGTGCTGAAATTGAGATGATTAATCTGCCCAATCGGGAGCGAATGATGCTAATGGCATTGAATAAAATTCGTGATCAATATGATTTCATTATCATAGACTGCTCTCCTTCATTGGGTTTAATTACAATAAACTCTCTTGCTGCGGCAGATAGCGTAATTGTACCTGTTCAATGCGAGTATTTCGCATTAGAAGGATTGGGTAAATTATTGAATACTATAAAAATTGTTCAGACTCGAATCAATCAAGATTTAAGTATTGAAGGTATGCTTCTAACTATGTATGATCAGCGCTTAAGACTTGCCAACCAAGTGGTTGAGGAAGTGAAAATGCACTTTCAGCAATTGGTTTTTGATACCATAATCCATAGAAATACTCGCCTTGGCGAAGCACCCTCACATGGTGAATCAATCATAATGCATGATGCGGCAAGCACAGGCGCTGTTAACTACCTAAACCTTGCACGTGAAATTCTTCAAAAGAATGAGATGACGAGGATCAATGAAAAGGATAAAATAGTGGAGGTATTCAATGGCGAATCCTAAAAAAAGCGCTCTCGGACGAGGGCTTAGTGCACTCCTCGAGGACTTAGACTCTGACGTAATTTCGTCTAGATCATTGGACACAGCGGAGGCACATGCCGTTGGGAGTGTCGCTAATTTGGATATTACCAAAATTGAAGCGAATCCATTTCAGCCGCGTACAAGATTTGAATCAAATGCCCTGAATGAGCTTGTTGAAAGTATTCGTCAACATGGCATCATTCAACCTGTCACGGTCAGAAAAATGGGGGATAGAACATTCCAACTTATAAGTGGAGAGAGAAGATTCAGAGCGTCACAACTTGCCGACCTAACGGAAATACCTGCATACATTAGATTGGCTAATGACCAAACTATGCTTGAAATGGCGTTGGTTGAAAACATTCAGCGTCAAGATCTCAACCCTATCGAGGTTGCAATTAGCTACAAAAGACTAATTGATGAATGTGATTTAACACATGAAGGATTGAGCGAGAAGGTCAGTAAGAGCAGATCAAATATTACGAATTTTTTACGTCTACTTAAACTTCCAGCAGAAATTCAAATGGCATTGCAAAAAGGAATGATCTCAATGGGGCATGCCCGTGCACTTATTGGTGTAGATGACCCTAATAAGCAACTAGAAATTTTTGAGAGGATCCTTGATGAAGTACTCTCGGTGCGAGATGTTGAGAACATAACTCGAAAAGCCAAAAAGCCTGCACCTACACAAAACGAACAAACAGAAAGAAAGCAATACTATCAAAATGCCAGGCATAACATGGCGCAAAATCTTAATGCCAAGGTTGATGTAAAGTTTCTACCAAAGGGAAATGGTAAAATCACCATTGATTTTATAAACGACCAAGACTTGAAACGGTTGATTCTGCTATTGCAAGGGCAAAATCAGAATAATTCTTACTAATTCTTTAGTGAATAGTCGATTGTCTTTCTTTGCAGTTGATTAATGCGTTTTCTCTTTATCATATTGCTATTGTCTCTTGGACATATGTCCATTGCACAAAATGACAGTTCTAAAGTAAAATTGCCGCTCAAATTGGACGCTGATACTTTAACTAATACTGCCAGTGACAGTAGTTTAGTAGCAAGACCAACGGAACGAAATCCCAAACGCGCTGCCCTTCTAAGCATAGTTACGCCCGGGCTCGGTCAAGCGTATAATAAAAAGTATTGGAAAATGCCCATTGTATACGCTGGTCTAGGTACTGCAGGTTTCTTCTTTTTCAATAATCGTAAGTACTACAACGAGTTTAAAGATGCCTATATCCAAGACATAAACGTGGGTGATGGAGATGTGAGTAAGTACTATGATTTAGGCTATACAAAACCCGACATCCAGTCTGCCGCAGAACAATACCAAACATGGATGGAATATTCAGCGGTCGCCTTTATCGCTGTCTATGTCCTACAAATTGTTGACGCATCTGTTGATGCGCACCTCTATTACTTCGATGTCTCAGATGACCTAAGTCTTAACATTTTACCTACTTTACAATACACTCCAAATTACCGACCAGTAAATAGCCTTGGGCTGCAACTCAGCTTTTAAAATGAAGATTGCTATAATCGGTTATGGAAAAATGGGGAAGACAATTGAGTCTGTTGCGATAAAGCG
>CALKOP010000123.1 GCA_938091155.1 uncultured Flavobacteriales bacterium
TGGCACATGGCCGGCAATTTGGACATTGGGCAAAAACATCATAGAACCAGGAGGTTACTGGTCACAAGACTTTGGAACCACTTTTTGGCCTGCTTGCGGGGAGATTGATATTATGGAGCATTGGGGTAGTAATCAAAACTATATTCAAAGTGCACTGCACAACACATCTTCATCAGGAGCTACGATAAATCATGGTGGAATTGATAACTCCACAGTCTCCTCTGAATTTCATATATATGGTATGACCTGGACACCAGAAAAGATTGATTTCAGCTTGGATGATGAAGTATTTTATTCATACAAACCAGAAAGCAAAAACATGGATACTTGGCCATATAATGCAGATCAGTATTTATTACTCAATATAGCTATGCAGGACCCCATCATCTCTAGTTTTGAGGAAAGTAGTATGGTTATTGACTATGTGAGAATATATCAAGAGGACACCACAAACACGACTGGGTTTAGTATGATCCCGGACGACAAAACGACATTCTTCCCCAACCCTGTTTTTGATGAGCTTCAAATTATTCTAGATGACCGACTCGTAGGTTCGTTGGCTACTCTTTATTCGGTTTTTGGAGAACGCTTGTTACAGTTTACTCAACTGACCAATGCGTACAACATCGATTTAGTTAATTATCCTGCGGGCGTATATTTCATTAACTATGATTTAGGCACTCAAATTCATTCTTATCGAATTGTAAAACAATAGTTTGTCTTCAAGAATATTTTTGGATTAGACCTTTCCAGCCCATCGGCAAGACCAATGAGGTCTCATTAGGCCTCGTATCAATTCTAAACGTGATGAACACAACCTCCGCCAATAAACAGCATGAGATGTAAACCATCCGGGAATCAAGAATAATTATTACTCTTTCATAAATCGAATAGTCTATAGATTTTGATAGGACGTTGTTATAAAGGAAATTTCACCATGAAATGAGTGCGCGCTAGAGTCAAATCCAAGAAAACATATTTCATCATCCTCATATTTCACTTGGGTAGCGTTTGGATAACTTTAAGAATATGACGTTGAAGAAATAGGTTAAAACTCAACTGTTCCAGTCTCATCTTTAGTAATGCTTGGAAAATCCCAGCTACCTTCCGTAGAATGCAGAATTGTATCCGCTTTTATAGTCAGTGAGTAAGTTGCGCCATCTGAAGATATAGTAGACGTGGTTAGTGTTTGGCCATGCACCATATGCCGCATGATATTTAGTGAAAAAAGTGAAATAATTTACATAATTCAGAGAATTTAGAATTGAAAAATAGACACTTTTTAAGCCAATCATCATGACGACAAGAAAAAAACACTCAAGCCTTAGTGAAAAATAGCCTATGAACTATGCGGTCGCATCACTCAACACTAGGTAATTGAAAACAAGAATCAATCTTCCCGGTGTCACCCACCCGATTCGAACCTCATTTGCAACTTGCTCAACTAATTACTATAAAATAATCAGACACGTTTACTTTATTACCGCTCAGTAACCGTCAGTTTCGTTTATAAAACCCCTTGTCCTTAGTTTCGAATAAAGCGAGCCGATATCTCCGTTAATTCTGTCTGAATGTTTAATAAGTATGAACCTGCCGGCAAATCGGCTACCCGAACCCCAAACGAAGTTTCTTGAGGTGTCAGTGATTTTACTAATGCACCTTGCAAATCGTAAATCATAACACAAGTGACTACTTGCTCTGAGTTTATATTAACCATCTCATGCGCAGGGTTTGGATAAAAGTTAACACCATTTCTCGTGTCCACTTTACCCTTCATTCCGAGCGAAGCCGTGTCTCCTGGCACGGTATCTTCAGCTTTTTTACTGAAGTAAATATTGTCTACATAAAGTGAGACTAGATTCGCGGGTTCTGCCGACATAATGACCTGAGCAATATTGTTTTTTGCCGCTAGATTTGTGAAATCAACCAATGGGATGTTATAATCAATCCATTCTTCTTCGGTTGGATTCGTGAATGTTAACGCATGTTCAGTGTCATCTCCTCCTGCAAACTCCCCGTCTGCTCCAAAATCAACCAATTTAATTCTGAACTCAGTAATACTAGGCGACCAAATGTTCAAGTGAAGTGAGTCCATCGAATCAATATCAATGAGATCAGCGCCTGTAGCTTCTATGCCAATGAAATTTAACGATTGATATAAAATAGTTGGGTTCGACGCGATCTCGATTCGGCTCATAGAGGCCTCAGACCAAGGGGCTATAAATGTATCGACTGACACGTCTGTATAAGCATCACTGTAAATGGAAATGACATTGACTGAATCATGTATAGGATCCGGTGCAGATGAAACTGGCTCCACTGGCGGGGTAATATTTCCAATTCCAAAAACTACATTATCGAAATAACAGATATTGTCAGCCGCTCTTCCACCAAGATCAAAATCAGGGAAAATAACAAGCTGATCGTATTCAATTCCTTCCATTGCGCTGAAGTCAAATTCAAGCTCCTCCCATTGGTTCGTGAGCGTGTTAGCCACTTTAATTTCACCTAATGAGGCCGAGCTTGCCTCCACCAGCTTTATTCCAACATCACTTATCACGCTCTTCCATACCATGATTTTTACAGTGCTTGTAGCCGAGTCCAATGTAAAGGATCCGATGCCACTTCCATGCTGTGTTTCGCAGCCTGCAAATGGTTGCCCATTTACTCTAGCTGAAAATTTCGCTACAGTTGCGGAGGTGTTTGCCCCACTTTGATCGGGATTAATAATAATCTCCAGCACTGGATTATTGTCGTTTTCGAATACAGTCCAAGTCCATTCTGAACCAAACCCAGCTGACTCGAAATCAATGGGGCTATTTTGAGCTTGAATTTGGCAGAAAAATGCAAGTGCGACAAAAGAAAGGGTGTAATTCATTATTATAATTTTAGTTAAAAATACTATTAGTATTTTTAACTAAAACATTACGAGCCGCAAGTTTCTGATAATAAATTTATTCGCTCTGAAACATCCTTAGAACATGTGAATTGAGCAGCTAAAAAGTTGTTTACACCAAAGGTTCGAACTGATAGTGAATGAAGTCAATAACTCCTTTTCGTTTAAATATGAACTCCGACTCCTTTAGACCTAATTTATTCTTGTGTTCAGCGCTAATAATTTTACCATTTATTGCAAACTTGAGTTTTTCCTCACCAATTGAGTAGATTATCGGAGTTTGACAAAACGTAAATGCCATGCTGTTCTTTGGCAGGTTCATCGAATCTTGAGCGCCGCTTAGGTTTATGAAATTGAATGTCTGCGATGTTGTAATGAACTCAGAACTTCTCAGCAGAATTGGCTTGAACATCAAGCCACCTTCCTGAATAACGAGACCCAGCTCCGCCCATCGATTTATAATATCTTCTTTCACTTGTCCCGTCATTCCTGGCTGTTGAACTCCTCTATTGAATGGAGTGTGGGAATATGCATCTGTTGGGAATGCCCCGTAAAGCTCGGGGCTTTTGTTCACCCCAATACCAGCTCGAATCTCGTAATAATGTTCGATGAGTCTGCCAATGACATTCGGTTCATCCTCCAAATTATCGGCATTAATTATCACTTCTTGAACAGCTAAAAGGAGCTTAGAAACCATGTGCCAATAAATACATCCTAATCCTTCATAACCGAAAAAGGTGCCGGAACGCCCCGTAAATGCTCGGTGGTTAAATGTATGCTCATAGTTTTCATTTATTAATTCTCGTTCATTTTCTACCTCATTTGCATATCCAGATACTTCCAACTGTTTTAGAACCAACTCAAGATCCGCTTGATTCTTAATGTTCCCATTGAATCGATATGTATCTTCTCTATCCTTCACAATCAGTAATGGATTATCATCCGTCATGAGCTTTTTCACCAAGTTAGAGTCAGAAATGGAATCTGGATTAATAGCACTTTTCTCCAAAAATGATTTTAGATCACGATTTGGATACAGCATATAACTGTATTGGTCTTCGCGATACATCTCACTCTTTTTTAGTGCATCAAGTACATTGAGCGCCTCAATTTTAGTCAAGAATCCAGAACTGAGAATTGCAACCTGCCCCTCTAGCATGTCATATAATGGCTCAATAAAGGCCTCAGACTGAGAGAGCTTAACAAGACTATAGGCTTGATATAAACCATTGGGCTTTTTATTAGATGAAATTGAATTCTCCAAAAAGGATTGAGCCAACTCAAAAAATTCAACAATTTCCTTTGATTGAAGCGTCTTCTTGTGCCCCAGAAACCCAGAATATGCTGAAGTTCTGTAATGCTCTCCAGCAATCCCGAATCGATCCATCAAATTACGGCGTTCTTCAGGCGAAAAACCTGTTTCCAACATTGGCTTTCTAACATTAAAACCTCGCCATAAGGCCTCAAATAAATCAGCCACTGGCTTGTTAACCTCGAATGTCTTCTCCACTTGATCTGCGAACAAATCTTTCGTGAACTGACAGAACCTTCGGAGGTAGTAAAGAGTCACTAAACTAGTGCCATTACCAACAAGCGCATTATTCGCATCGTTCCATTCTGGACGTTGGGTATTAAGCCAAATACCCGCATCTGGTATGAAATTATAAAGCTTCGTCAAACTAGTAACAAGGATTTTTTCTGTGAGATTGCAGCGCACTAATTCGCTTTGTGCATTCCAGGCCATTTTACCATCAGCTCCTATGTCAGCTACACGATCTCCTATCTTTTTATCGAGCGAATAATCAAAGTCTATGGTATCTTTTGGGTCCATCAAAATGGCATCAAATCCCCTGATTTTATAAGGCACATTTGAATAAACGAATAAGTCTGATTTTAGAAATTCATTCAACTTTGAGGGATGAAACTTTTTTGAAAGTTCCAAAAGTCTCAATAAATAAATGATTTGATGATCACCCCAATATCCTATGAATGACCATGGGTCATTTTCTTCAATTCTTTCCCAATCAACGCCATCTCTCGTGATTCGATACGGATTGTACCCATCGATGGTAGAGGCGTTAACAAACCTCGCAATCATTCCCTCAATAAATTCCGGAAATGAGCATGCCAATGCTTCCCAATTCTGAAAAATATCCCGCCAATTTCCTTCATAATTGCGAACAGGATCACCGTTTTCGTCGATAGTCTCAATATTAAATTGATTCCATGGACGACTCGGGTCACCATGTCGTCGACTAAAAGAAAGTGGCAAATACTCCATAAACAAACGCCTTAAATCAACGTCATTATTTGTCTTAACACGCTGCCTCAAGTCTCCAAGAAGAATGGATGACGGCAAGCCATCAAAAAACCTCCGAGAGCTTTCATGAACGTATTTATTTTGGCCTCTTACGTATTGAGTCCAATCATCTCGATCAATCTCATACTGATCTTCAAAGGTTCCTCCTCTCATAATATTGAACAGAACGTTTGAGAAATGTCTTCCTATGGTAGGCTCGTCACCCGAGAGTTGGATTCCGTCACATTGACCTACTTTTTTACGAATTGAATCTGTACTCGCTTCAATCTCTTTAGCAAGTACACTGAACATATTCGAGTTTTCTTCCAGTGCGTGCTGAAGACTTATGACCGCTGAAGGGGTCTGATTAACATCGCATACAATGCGCCATTTTTGAGACTGATCTGTGTCAAGTGAAAACGATGCATTTATAAAATAGGCACCCTTTTCTGCCTTAATTTCAGTTTCCGATGAAATTTCATCGCCTGCACAAAACTGTTCGACTTGAAGAGATGATAGCAAATATTTTGCGTTTTCAAATCCACAACTCCAAGCAGCAGTGGCCTTTAACGACTCGCTAGGTTCTGCCTTATCAACAATCATGGAACTCAAAGAGAATAATCCTATTCCTGTATCTTCAAGCAATTCGTTTTTTTTGTAAGCGTCAACAAGCGTAGATCGATTGTCCTGGAGATTGCGTTCGACACCAAATGGCAAAACATTTTGAATTCCGTCTAATATTTCAAGACTAACCGCGGACCCATTCAAATTAGTCAAGCTAGAAGAGCGCACAAATCCGAATTGTTCAGATGTGCTCCACTCATATGAAAATAATAGTTTTAAGGAGTGATTAATTTCTTGGAAAATGATTCGATTACCCACGTCATTTTTAAAAAGACTGCGTTCTATATGATACATCGCCTTCATCGATTCTCGGAAGGGTTCCCAAATAAATATTTTTTCCTTTTCAATTAGTTTAACAACTGTTCGGCTTCCTGTATTTTGCGCGTTATCAACAATCTTATCATCTGTGTAATAAGGAAAAATAGCATTGTCGGGATTTTTGCGCCCTGCTGATAAACCACCATTACTCGAAATGAAAAGCCAATGATCATTTGCGGAGATGACCGTCATAAAAAACGGAACCATGGTGTCGTAATTAGAAATTCGATAGAACTTCTCGCCTCCCAATTCCACGAATTCACCTTTGACTTCCTTCTCTTCTTTATGAATTGGCGTATTACCAATAAAAATTTGCTTACCCACCTATTCTGAATCTCTGTTAATCCAATCAATAACTATAGTCTGTATGGCCTGACCGTCAATGCTATAGTAAGATACTTCACCATTAATATTTATCGCAAATTCTTGCTTTTTACTAGGCTGGTTCAATACCACGCAGGCTATAGAACCATTCGCATTTTTCACGGCCGCGACCAACAGTTCGCCTTGTTGATCCAAGGACAAAACTTTGGCTCCAGGTCGAATATACTTACTAAAATGACTCATGATAAAGTATAGCGGCGTGTAATAAACTTCGTTGCTCGCAGTGTCTACAATTACTGGGGCGATACACCAGTTATCAGCCAAATTAGGACCTCCTGTGCGATCTAGCAACATGTTCCAATCCACCCAACCTTCGACCCAGTTATTCAAGCATCCGATCATATCTCGTGCATAGCGGTAAGTTGGAACATATTTGGGATGATCCTTTTTATCTTCATCCGGAGCCCAGTCGAATCCCCAGTCTGTTGCGTTTTTTGACCAATACCAGGCATCGTCTTTCCAGTGTGGAACTTCATTATCAATGCAACCCTCAGTGTGTAAGATGTGCTTTTCTGGTGCAAATTCATGGGTTTTGGCGAGGGACTCACCCATCCAATCAATTGTACTTGTATACCAGTGCACAGCTGTACCATAAATAAATGGCAACAGTTCTTGATCTAACAACAGTGCCTTCGACCACTCCACGAGCTCCTCTCCTCTATTTTGATCATAGACTAAAATATGGGCATCAATATCGTTCTCTTTAAATGCTGGCCCCATGTGATTCTTTATGAACGATGCCATACGCTCATGCGTATAGTGCATACTCTCCCAATTCAAATCATTGCCGAGTGGCTCATTTTCAACGGTATACGCCCAAATATCAATCCCCAAGCTATCGTAGGCTTTATCATATCGAACAAAATAATCAGCCCATGTACTCGAGAACTCGGGCAATAGCTGTCCCCCATACCAATCTGCGTTATCCTTCATCCATGGCGGCGCCGTCCAAGGAGATGCGATGATTCTAAATCCATTTTTTGACTCCTGCTGTGCCATTTGAATCATAGGTATGAGGTCGTCTAAATCTGGCTGGATTGAAAAACTTTCTAAGAACGTATCACCCGCTAATGGCGCATAGGAGTAGTGATTCAACGAAAAGTCACAACTATTCATATGGGTGCGACACAATGAATAGTTGGCTCCTGATTCACCAAAGTACTTTTTGACTATATCGAGCCTCTTTTCAGGGGAAAGGTTAAATAGAAGTTGAGCACTGGACTCAGTAAATGCACCTCCAAATCCAGAAATCCTCTGTCTAGAATTTAACGTGTCGAGTTTGAATGTATATGTCGAATTCCCTTCTGAGAGGTGCTCAACTAATTTTAGCTGATCACCACTCGCAGAAGTTTGAACGACTTGAATCTGTATCCGATCTGAATCTTGACAACTCTGAATCAGCAACCCAAATAGGATATAAATAAATTTAATAAAACCTCTCATTTCAATCCATAAACTCGAACATAATCCAAAATAAATTGATGGTTCGTGTAACTTTCATCAATTCCTTCTGTACCACCCCATCCGCCGCCAATAGCCAAGTTTAAAATAATGTTTTGAGGTGCATTAAATGGCCACTCCAATTCGTTAGCATTTTTATCATACGTGTAGTATCTTTCTCCATCAATCAATCCATAAATTACATTCGGATACCATTCTACAGCATAAGTGTGAAAGTTGGTATTCATAGAATCTAATTCAATCTCACTTCCAATCTGATTGCCTTGTTTGAAATAATAGGCGCGAGTATGGCAGGTGGCATGGTTCTTTCCGCGCCCTGTTTCATCATCAATTTCAAAACCCACAGATTCCAATACGTCAATTTCGCCGCAATAAGGCCATGATATTTCATCCTCATAAGCATCGCCAAGTAACCAACCGGCGGCCCACGTGCCACGGCCAGTAGGAACCTTCGCCCTAAATTCTATTTTACCATAGGTGAAAGCAATTTTTCCTTGTGTGGTCAACCTGGCTGAAGTCCAATCATGCCCTAAGTCATTTTTGTGTGCCTCAATGACTAAATATCCGTTTTCCTGTCGAGCGTTTTCTACTCTATCTGCTGTATAATATTGAGGTTCATTATTGCCCCAACCCCAATTTCCAGTATTGTAAGACCATTTGCTGGAATCAGGCAAACCTTCTCCCTCAAATTCATCTGACCACGCCAAGATCCATTCGTTTCCATGCATTTTTTGTGTAATGGCTTTTGGTGTCTTTTGTACAGGCACCATTAATTCAAAAACAATACTGTCTGGTTGAACCGTTCCCGCGGCATGCACCTTCATTTGATGTTCTCCTTTGCCCAACGGAGAGCCCTCTTTGACGCCTTTGCCTCCGGCGTTGAGGGTAACCATCCCCGTTATGTTGTAGGTGCGTCCGTCCGCATTACTTACATAATCTTCTAACCAGACAGCGCATTCAGTTTTCGTTTGACCGAAAAAGCTAATCCGATACCGCCCGGATTGCGGAATGCTGATAGTGAATTCTGAAAATTCACTATCCTCAAGTGTTCTGGCATTCTCTCCTCGCTCGAAACGCACCACAACCCTAGAATCACGACTAATAGTCGTTTCTGTAACTGAAGCCTTTGTGGATTGTTCTCCACAGCCAACCATTAACAGCTCCATGACGATGAGGTAATAACACAAATTTCTTATCATATTCCAGTATCTATCGCACGAGTTGTGCTTCCAGCTCTTCCAAAGACTTCCCTTTTGTTTCAGGAACGACTTTGATTATAAATATCAATCCAGCCAATGCAAAAAGGCCGTAAATGAGATAGGTAATATCACTTCCAAGAACTCCGAGTTCCCATGGAAACACAAGTTGCACCAGAAAACTCACCGCAGAATTAACCAACCCCACGAATGAAATAGCAATCCCTCGAATATGATTGGGGAAAAGCTCAGAAAAAAGAACCCACATAACCGGACCCAAGGAAATAGCAAAGGAGGCTACAAATCCGAGGAGGGCGATGAGCACCATGGTGGTATTCATGGTGATGCTGCTCATGATAATTGCTGATTTGTGGGATTGCAATTGAAGGCCGTTTAAAACAGAGTTCAAGGCAGCATTAAATTCAATTTCGCTAGGGTATTCGACATCAATAATGGGTTGAAAATTCACATCACTCATTTCTGCGGCCGCGTAAGCTACAGCTTCATCTGAAAATTTATAGGTGGCCTGATTGAAGGAATAAGCCAGCAGGAACATAAAAATTGCTATTCCTAAAACGCCAAAGGCCAAAAGTGGTTTTCGCCCTAGCTTATCAATCACTAAGATGGCAAGGATGGTGAAAAACAAGTTGATCAGTCCAATAAATATGGCTTGTACAAAGGAGGCATCCGTCCCAAAACCCGCTTGTTCGAAAATCATTGTGGCGTAGAAAAATACGGAATTTATTCCGGTAATTTGCTGGAGGATCCCGATAGCAATTCCAATGATTAGCACAAATTTTAGGGTGGGATTCCAAAGATCTTTGAAGGTGCTTTTCTTTTCTTTATTCTTAGATTCCTCGCTTTTTTGAATTTCTTCAATGGCTTTATTGGCCTCATTTTCTGAGGACAACTTAATTAAAACCTTCTTGGCCTCCCCAAGCTCACCATTTAGAATAAGCCATCTAGGGCTTCTGGGGACAAAGTGAAGGCCCATAAAATATAAGACGGCAGGCACAGCTTCCAGACCGAGCATCCATCTCCAATTGTTAGCATTTAAATCTAAGTATCGTGCAAGGCCTCCATTGTCCTTTCCCATTTGAAGAATAAGATAATTAGTGAAAAAAGCTAGAGATAGTCCAATAACGATATTCAACTGGTTGAAAGAAACAAGTCGGCCTCGGAGATGAGGTGGCGCCATTTCAGCAATGTACATTGGAGCCAATATCAAGGAGGCGCCTACACCGAAACCGCCAAGCATCCTAGCAATCCAAAAGAATGTGTAGTTGGGGGCCATGGCCGAAGTCAAAGCAGAAATGGCATAAAAAATGGCTGCATACTTTAACACTGTCCTTCGTCCTAAGCGGTCACTAAGTGGTCCCGCAAAAAGCATTGCTAGGGCAGCACTCAGCGTAAGACAAGAAGTAGACCACCCAAGCTCTAAATCAGACATATTGAATTCAGGTCCAACAAAAACATTTACTCCCGAAATTACAGAGGCGTCAAAACCCATTAGGAGCCCACCTAATGCCACAATTAGGGCAATCGTCATGATGACATATCTCTTAGACTTCATAGGTTTTGGGGATATTGGTTATGATTCAATTTTCTGAATCAAGACGTTTCTGAGTGCTCATGAAACGGCACT
>CALKOP010000124.1 GCA_938091155.1 uncultured Flavobacteriales bacterium
CTGTTCCTTTTCCTGTTTTACCAATGAATCCCGTAGCGTGGCATTCGTCTACCATGACAAGTGCATCATATTTATCGGCCAGATCACAAATTATATCCAATTGAGCTACATAGCCATCCATGCTAAAAACACCATCGGTCACGATGATCTTAAATCGAGCGCCACCGGCCGCTTTAAGTTGCTCTTCTAAATCAGCCATGTCATTGTTGGCATACCTAAATCGTTGTGCCTTACATAAACGCACACCGTCAATGATACTCGCATGGTTCAATGAATCTGATATAATAGCGTCATCCGGGCCTAATAGTGGTTCAAATACTCCACCATTGGCATCAAATGCTGCCGCATATAGAATGGTGTCTTCGGTATGTAAAAACTCAGCAATTTTTGCTTCTAGCTCTTTGTGAATATCCTGCGTACCACAAATAAAACGAACTGAAGCCATCCCAAACCCGTGGCTATCCAATACATCTTTCGCTGCTTGAACTACTTTAGGGTGAGATGACAATCCTAAATAGTTATTCGCGCAAAAATTAATCACCTCTTGCCCAGTGCTAATTTTAATGACCGCATCTTGCTCCGAAGTAATGACTCGTTCCTTTTTAAATAATCCTGCCTCTTCAATGGACTGAAGCTCCTTTTGTAAATGTTCTTTTAAGTTACCGTACATAATTGGAATGTTTGATTACGAAATACTTGAATTTTATTGAAAAAAAAAAGCCTCGTTACTGATGATCAGTGCCGAGGCTTTATGCTTTTTAGTTGGTCGTATTATACATGACCCTGTGCGATCATCGCGTCAGCTACTTTGATAAAGCCTGCAATATTTGCACCTTTCACGTAATCTACATAATCGCCTTCACGACCGTGCTTCTCGCATGCTTCGTGAATACTGACCATTATACTGTGTAATTTCTGATCTACTTCTTCTCGTGTCCAGCTCAGTCGTAATGAGTTTTGAGACATTTCCAAACCTGAAGTAGCAACACCGCCAGCATTGGAAGCCTTACCTGGCGCAAAAAGAATTTTTGCCTCGTGAAACTTTGCTATTGCTTCTGGAGTTGATGGCATATTAGCGCCTTCGGATACACACATACAACCGCTGCTGAGTAGTTTACTGGCGTCATCACCGTTCAATTCATTTTGTGTTGCGCAAGGCAAAGCAATATCACACGTTACAGACCAAGGTTTTTGTCCTTCAACGAACTCAACATCACCATACTTTGTAGCAATTTCATTAATTCGACCTCTCTTTACATTCTTTAATTCCATTATGGCATCTAAGTGCTCAGAGTGAAATCCTTCAGCCCTATAAACATAACCTGAAGAATCTGATACAGTCAACACTTTAGCGCCTAAATGAATTGCCTTTTCCAATGCATATTGGGCAACGTTTCCAGAACCTGAAATAACAACGGTCTTTCCTTTGAATGACTCATTCTTTGTCTTTAACATCTCCTGAGCAAAGTATACGGTTCCATATCCTGTAGCTTCGGGACGAACTAAAGACCCACCATACTCTCTCCCCTTTCCGGTAAGTACTCCAGTAAACTCGTTTCTAATTCGTTTGTATTGACCAAACAAGAAGCCAATTTCACGACCTCCTACACCAATATCTCCTGCAGGCACATCTGTATCAGCACCAATGTGACGACTCAGTTCTGTCATAAAGCTTTGACAAAATGCCATTACCTCATTATCCGACTTGCCTTTTGGATCGAAATCAGAACCTCCTTTACCTCCACCCATTGGTAGTGTAGTCAACGAATTTTTGAACACTTGCTCAAAAGCAAGAAACTTTAGAATACTTAAGTTCACAGATGGATGAAAACGCAAGCCACCCTTATATGGTCCTATGGCAGAATTCATCTGGATTCTGAAACCTCTGTTCACCTGGTATTTACCTTGATCATCAGTCCAAGGCACTCTAAACATAAAAACACGCTCAGGCTCCACAATGCGGTTTAAAATTTCCGCTTTCTTGTATTTTGCATTATCCTCCATAAAAGGTATGACTGCCTCAGCAACCTCTTCTACTGCTTGAAGGAATTCTGGCTCATGCCCGTTACGCCTTTCAACGGACTCCATGAACGTATCTATTTGACTCTGAAATTGGCTCATTATGCTGTTATTACAATGATTAAAAAGTGGGGCAAAAGTAGAATAAAATCACTCCTGAATTGCTGTTATTGATTAGCTGAATTGAACGGATATTTTACTTCAAAAGCTTCCACTTCTTCTTTCCAAATGCGCTCGACAATAGATACGTAATCTTTAAAATAAAAATTGCCACCCCAACGATGCGTAACATACTTGTATACAATGGTGTCGATGCCGTCACGAACAATCACGCGTCTAACGATATGATCAGGAAAAGGAAATGTCTCATCGCTTCGACCTTGCGGATATTTGGAATAATCTTCTTTTACAAGCTCAACAGATTTTGTCACAGGTTTCACGATTGGAGTAACCGGTTTGGGTTGCTCTTTTATCACAACCTCGGGCTCAGGGTCAATTTGTGGTTTAGATTGCTCAGTGGGTTGCGCCATTTTTGGCTCTTCTACTTCAAGTATTTCTTCAACAACAGGAAGACTTACAATCATTTCCTCATTCCTTGATTTAATCTCGGACACTACGACCTCCGGTTTTGCAATGCCTGCTGCGGCTTTTTTGGTAATGACCTCAATCGTATCAACTTCTCGAGCAATAATTTCTGCCATAAGAATATCCAAGTCGTTAACCATAGAAATCAGCCATTGCTCGTTTTCTTTACTGAATTGAATAGCCTCATTATACAGCATTCTAGACTTCACATAATCCTTATCTACAAAGGCTTCATCGGCTTCATTCTTTGTTTCTTCATAGTTTTTCTCCGCCTCAATCTGAGCTAAAAATTCTACTTTTCTCAATTGATCCTTTTTACTCAACGGCTGTTGGGCAAGCGCAACATTGATTGAGGAAAGAAAGATGAAAAAGCCAACTATATGTTTCATGGACGATTAGTTTGACGCAAAAGTATTCGGAGTTCACTTAACATCATCGCGGTTGCACCCCAAATTTTCTTATCCTGGTAGTGAATAAACCTAGTTTGTACGCTTGTCCCAAGACCAGTGGGTAAAATGCCTTCAATAAACACATCTTCCTCCATTAATTTACTCACAGGAAATGTGAGGATGGACCGAACCTCTCTTGGGTCAGGTTTTAAATCAGGTAAGGAATCTAGTTTAAAAATGAATGGCTTAACTAAGAATCCACTTGGCGGAATATATACTTCAGTTAGTTCCCCAACTAGTTGTAGCGTTTGCAGGTTCACGCCTACTTCTTCTTCAGTTTCCCTTCTTGCAGTATACTCTAATGTTTCATCATCATCTTCGACCTTGCCACCGGGAAAACTAATTTGACCACTATGCACGCCATCATATGATTGACGTTCAATAAGCAATATATGAGCCACTTGGTTAATTGGTACAAAAGTCGCTCCCACTGCACTTAAACGTGGTTTTGGATTCTTTTGTAGCGCTTCTCTTCTAAACTTAGAAATTCCAGGAAACACTGCTGCATGGGCCTCCTCAGCTAGAGCCGGCAACTGCACAAACTCAGAAATCCGTTTGCTCAGTTCTTCAAATTGCATTTGACCGATGATAGTTGACTAATGCATCTATAGGACTTTGAATAATCTTCCCCATAGTCAACCCTTCTTTTTCCAATTGAATCTTTAATTCATCCTCGTAATAGTGTGCAATGGATCCAACAAAATGAATGGGAACTTTTTTAGCCGTTTCATATTTCAATAAATGCCTGACGATGAATTCTCTGAATGACTCTGCCAAGATTTCTTGAATCAAATGGTGGCCTCTATAAGTTTCGCAAAACTGGGATAAGCCGGCTAAAAAACGGTTGGGTTTTTCTTTATCATAAAGAGACACAAGTACAGACTCTTTGGTAATTGAAAATTGATTAGAAAAACTCTCAGCTAATTCTTGAGGCATTTCTCTATAGATCCAGGATCGCACAAGTCTTCTACCAATATCAGAGCCACTTCCTTCATCACCAATTATAAATCCCATTGAATGGATATTATCGATTATTTCCTGACCATTAAACTCACAGCTATTTGACCCAGTTCCTAGTATGGCTGCAATTCCTGGTTCGCACCCACAGCCAGCTCTCGCAGCTGCTAAAAGATCATGATTTACGGAAATTTCTGCGTTAGGAATGATATTTCTGATTCCGTCCTTAATTCGATTATTTCGTCCGGGGCTTGAGCAACTGGCACCATAAAATTGAATTGAATCAATGCTTTCCTTTGGTGTATTTCCAAGCATTACAAGAAAGACTTTTGACACCTCTACATGATCAACAAAAAAAGGATTGAGGCCTATTGTTGACTTTCTCCATAGCTCAACACCCGCATCATCAAGTGCTACCCAAATGGTCTTAGTTGACCCGCTTTCTGCAATCAATTTCACTTAACGAATGTATAATCTGAAATCAAGAGATTTGATTTAGTTGCATCAGGTTTTAAACAAAAAAAGCCCGAAGCAAATACTTCGGGCTTTTTGGTTTTAATTTTATGTAGTTGAGATTACTCTCGGATGAGGGTAATGTCTCCGCGGTATTCCACCAACTCCTGATCAATGGTCTGCTCACGACCTGTTACGATGTAGAAGTAGGTGCCATCTGGCTGTTCTGTTCCTCCATTCATTCGAGTACCATCCCAAACTGCTGTTGGATCTTCTGACTCAAACACCTTGGTGCCCCATCGGTTGTAAATCACAATCTTAAACTCATCGATGCCCGCTACTTGCCACTCAAACATGTCATTCTTTCCATCCACTCCTGGAGTAAACACGTTTGGCACAAAAAACTTCGTTGTTCTATCCAAGTTAATTACTACGGCATGGGAGTCTGTACAAACTCCATTGTCTACAACTAACGATACTGGATACTGACCTATCTGCTCAAACACAAACGATGGACTTTCTTCATCACTCGTTCCAAATGGACCGAACATCCAAGTATAAGTCAGCTCTACATTCACTGAATCTGCTCCAACATTACTCAAGTTTATGAACTGCAGCTCCAATGGTATGTTTCCTGCTTTCAAGCTATCTGCTATACCGCCTCCTTTTGCTGCACTTACAAAGTCTGCATAAGGTGATGGATAAACAGTTACATCTAACCTTCTCCATCCACTTTCACATCCATACTCACTCATTTGCGTTCCGTAAATACGGGTTGGCATATTGGTCAACTCTCCGTAGGCAAATGGATTTCCAGCACCTAACAGGTTCATGTCTTTCACATTTGGAATCGTATCTGGATCTTCTTTGATCGCCTCATCATACTCATACCAATCATACCACTTGAAGGTATTGGTCAACAATCCGTCACCTCTAACATTGTCTAAGTAATGTCCTTGACAATATGGCCCTCCGCCAAATACTTTTGGCGGAACGGGTGTGCGTGCAACTCGCACTGGCAATACCTTCTTGTTATAACATGTTGATGCTGTATCATACAACTCATAACTTATGGTGTAAACCCCCTCTCCAACTCGCTGTGGTATAAAGTATCCATCTTGAAGCTCTGGTAACGATCCTCCCCAGATTCCATGCTCGCGAATAGGGTTAAGTTGAATACTATCCAGGATATTATCACAGTAAACACTGTCTGCACCAAAGAAACGCGCATCTGGTAGCTCACTGATAACCAATGAGGTGTCCGACTCTGTTCCACAAGCTCCATCTATCTTGTACGTAATATCATAATTTCCTGCTTTCAACCCATCTGTGATGAGGTAGAAATTACCTGAACCCTCTGGTGTCTCAGTCACTTCTTCACCCAACCAGGTACCGAATGGATCACCTTCATAACTGTTTAAAAACAACACTACGCTATCTCCTTCACATAAGCGTGGTAAACTATCGATCCGTGAGTTGTACTCCCCTACAATTGGAACGTTCGCTGAATCTGTATTCACACAACCACTATCATTTACCGTATGGTAGATCTTGATCGTATCTGGTGCGCCTATTGTACTTGGATCTAATTCTCCACCCGAAGATGGATTATTTGAACTGTCAGCATTCATCCATGACTCACTCTGAAAGTTCGTGTTAACTATCGTGAAATTTCCTTGCAGGTTTACACTTGTAAGTTGCTCACAATAAGGACCTACCGTTGCTATACTCGCATCTGGCGCGCCTTTTACTCTGATGTTTATTGTATCGGTATTGGCGCAAATACCTTCTAATAAATATATGATCTGAACGGCCGTATCTCTGCCAGACCCTGGATCTACAATGTCTGGCGCAAATACTCCATCAACTGCATTCACAATACCTGAACCTAAATACGTTCCTCCTAGTGTCTCTGATATCAAAGTATCTAAAGGATCTGTAGCACAATAAACCAGCTCTGCGGCAGTACCTCCTAAATCTGGTGTCAGATTGATTGGGAACTTTTCGAATACCTCAACCGTCATAGTATCCTTGTTTCCACATGCTTCTTCTAAGTTACTTTCAACTACATAAGTCGTTGTGTATGCAGGATGAACCCATGGAGTCGCACACTGAGCGCATCCAAAGTTCTGCCCTAATACTATCGGATCGCCTCCGCCTAATACACTCCAATAGAATGTGTCTCCTCCGTTAGCATCTAGGATAATCGAGTCCAACTCGCATATCGCTGTATCTGAACCCAAGAACGTGCTGGGCTCAATGCGAACAACGTAACTAAAAACATTAAAACCAGTAACTGGACAGAAGTCATCTTCAACAGTTACGTTAAAGGGCACATATGTTTGATTAGTCGGTACGGCTGTCCAACTTATATGAACCGTGTCTGGGTTTGTGCCTGATGTTGTCCATACTGCTCCTGGCAATATTTGATCGATATTACAAACAGAAAGTATCGAATCATTAGATAGATTTCCTGCAGTATCGTAATCATAAAACAATAGATCAAATTCAAAATCCTGACCTGTACATACCACAATAGTTGTGGAGTCAATTAAGGCGCCTGAGCCCGCAAAATTCTGTATACCAGCTGTATCGACTGGAGGAACGTTGTTACAACTATCCAATACAATAAACTGGATATCTCGGTGCACTTCACCTCGATATTCGCCCGTTTGTGGATCGTACTCCTTCACCGTAACCGCTATGGCGTAGTTCGCAAAGTTGTATCCAGCTGGAATGGTTGCCGTAAAGTTTAATTGACCTGTAGCGTTGTTGATTACAGTGGTACCCGGCATTGGTTGTGGACCAGAGTATGTGCCAGCGTAGGTAATAGAATTAAAGTTTCCACTTGCATAGGAGTTCCATGCGGTATCTAACTCCCACCAAAGGCTATCTCCATTTGGATCGTAGGCACTCCAGTTATAGGTTACAGGCTGACCATCACAGAAAAATGGAATCGGCTTGTTTGAGTTAAACTGTACCGAGCTATTATTGGGAGCTTCCTCAAAATTTATGCGGGTGTAAGCCACAATACTTGGCTGACTCACATAGTTAACCCCAGTATTACGTGCACCAGAAGCGTATACAAATATCATTTGCGGACAATTATATGCCGCACCCATTGTTGCACTATCTAGAACAACGGTGTCTGTGTAAACACCCCATTGTATACCCAATAAACCACAATTACCAACCACACAGGAGTTTTGGGTTGCATTTAAAGAGTCACAAATAGGCGTTGCTTCCTTAATCGTATCAGCCGCTGCTGTGCGACTAACTTGAACACCATTCTCTTCACATCGGATATAATAGTATGCCGTTGTTCCAATACCTGCCGCACCCGTACAGTTACCATTGTTAAAGGCAGTACCTCCACAATAACGGAAAAAGTCGCAATGCGAAACAAAGGTATCTCCACCAATGTGTTGCACCGTAATGTTCATTCCTTGAATGTGCGTGGCGTTTGCATCATTCATTCCGAAGAACCCTAAGGTCAATAGAACGGTTAGAGAGGCTAAATTTTTCATTTTCGGGTTTGGTTAACAAAGGCAAGACTATTAAAATAAATCAAAAGTTGTCCGAGAGATCATTTTTTTCTGATTGCGAAAATCCCACCTTTGGCGGGTGCAAAATATTTTAATCGTAGGCAGCGGCTTAGCAGGCATTTCAATAATAGACCAACTAATCCAAAGAGGAGTAAGGGTCGCTATGATTTCTGACTTATCAGCTCCATCAAGCACAAAGGTTGCCACTGGGATGTTTAATCCCATTGTATTCCGAAGACTCAACAAAACTTGGATGATAGATGAGGTTTTATCGTCCATGAATGCTTTTTATAAATCATTGGAAAAGAAGATTGGCGCTACACTCAAAACAGAACTTCGTCTTTTTAAGCACATTTCAAGCAATGATTACCTCGAATTCTGGAATAAAAGAGCGGATGAATCGGAATTCGATGAATACCTCATCCCTGTGAAAAAAAGCTTTGGAGAAGTTAAAAAAGCAGGGTGGGTTGATTGTTCAGCGCTTTGCACAAATTATCATAGTTACCTTATTCAACTCGGAATATTGCGAAACGAGAAATTCGACTTTGCCCAACTCGCCTCAATAAAAGATGGGATAAAATACAGGGACGAATACTTCGATGCCATTGTTTTTTGCGAAGGTCCTTATGCGATTGATAACCCTTATTTCAAATGGCTTCCTTTTAAAGTGGCCAAAGGCGATTGGGTAGTTATAGAAACAGAGAAAGATTTAAAACTTAAGGGCGTGATCAACAACATCGTCAACGTAATCCCACTTGGTAATAATAGATACAAGTTGTCTTCAACTTTTGAATGGGAATCTTCCAGCTGGGCACCCAATAAAAATGCAACCAAAAAACTTTTAGAAGCTTTTGAAGAATTGTTCTCAGAGTCCTACGCAATTGTGGATCACCAATCTGGCTTAAGGCCTTCGGCCTCGGATAGGCGACCCTATCTTGGGCCGCACCCTCGACACCCCAAGATTTATATTTTCAACGGTTTGGGTTCGAAGGGCGTGATTCTTGCTCCATATTTTTCTAATCATTTAGCTGAACATCTACTTGAGAAAAAGCCTCTAATGCCTGAAGTTGATATAAACAGGCATATCAAACGATACCGAGAATATGCAAGAATGAGCGAAATCAGCTCCTAATTGAAAATGCTAGTTCTAATTTTGCGACATGTTACTTTTTAATCGAGTTGATAAAAAACTACTGAAGGAACGGTTGGCGGAGGATGCTGCGCCTAGAATAACCGTTTCCTTTTATAAGTATGTCGAAATCCTGAATCCTCAGGAATATAGAGACCACCTATATGCCGAGTGGGAATCTATAGGATGCATGGGTAGAATATACATTGCCAATGAAGGTGTAAATGCACAAATGAGTGTTCCAAGTAACCATTGGGATGCATTTGAATCTCATATCAAAAACGACCCATATCTTGGAAATGTGCCTTTCAAAGTAGCAGTCGAGGATGATGGGAAATCATTTTATAAACTCAAAATTAAGGTAAGACAGAAGATTGTAGCTGATGGCTTGGATGACTCTATTTTTAACCCATGGAATACTGGAAATCATTTATCTGCGAAGGAATTTAACCATGCCCTGGATAACGGAGCAATTGCAGTAGACATGAGAAACCACTACGAAAGCGAAGTTGGACATTTTGAGGGAGCGATTTTACCTGATGCCGACACTTTTAGAGATGAACTGAAGATGGTTAAAACCATGCTTAACGGAAAGGAAAACGAAAAAATCCTCATTTATTGCACTGGCGGCATTCGCTGTGAAAAGGCAAGTGCCTATTTCAAGCATCTTGGTTTTACCGATGTGAATCAGTTACAAGGTGGAATCATTGAATACGCCCACCAGGTGGAACAAGAGGGATTAAGCAGCAAGTACATTGGGAAAAATTTTGTTTTTGACGAGCGTTTGGGCGAGAGGATTACAGAAGATGTAATTGCCGCTTGCCATCAATGTGGTGAAACATGTGACGATCACACAAACTGTTTGAATGAAGATTGTCACTTATTATTCATCCAGTGTCCCGAATGCAAGGCGCGTTACGAGGGTTGCTGCTCAGATGACTGTGTTGAGATTTCAAACCTTCCGTTAGAAGAGCAAAAAGAACGTAGAAAAGGCAGAGATCGAAGCAAGCCGAGAAACGTTTTCAGGAAGGGGCGTATCAATGAAAAAATATACAAAGGTCAGTAGAATTCAACATCTAGCACCTATGGTGAAAACGTGTGCAAAACATGCCACCAAAAAGTCAGATTAGGGTCGTGTGATTCGATAATATTGTAGTTTAACTGGCAACGAGATAACTCCCCACTTTTATGAAAGAAATTAGATCGGCATTAGTCTCTGTATTTAGCAAAGATGGCCTTGATCAAATCGCAGATTTACTACATGAACGAGGCATAAAAGTCTATTCTACTGGTGGAACTGCTGCATTTTTCAAAAACCGAAAAATCCCAGTAACTGAGGTTGAAAGCATAACCAACTACCCCTCAATATTAGGCGGTAGGGTGAAAACACTTCATCCAAAAGTATTTGGCGCTATACTGGCGCGATCAGCAGAATCAGACGACCAAAGTGAGTTGGAGCAATTCAATATCCCAACAATTGACTTGGTTATCGTTGATCTTTATCCATTTGAAGAAACTGTAAAATCTGGCGCAACAGAAGAGGACATCATTGAAAAAATTGACATCGGTGGCATTTCACTTATCCGTGCTGGAGCCAAAAATTTTAATGACGTAGCTATTATTTCGAGTAAAAATCAATACTCTGAATTAGGTAAAATCCTTAAGGCCGGAGCGAAGACAGGTCTTGCAACACGAAGGAAGCTGAGTGCTGCAGCTTTTTTAGAAACTAAAACATACGATACCGCCATTTCCAATTATTTCGCTGGCATTAAAAACGATGACCAACAGAAAACACTTCGATACGGAGAAAACCCACATCAGCAAGGTGCTTTCAAAGGTGATCTTAGTGCCTTCTTGGAACAATTACATGGAAAAGCATTATCGTATAACAACATCTTAGACATAGATTCTGCTATTCGACTTATTCGTGATTTCAAAGGTGAGGATCCAACCTTTGCCGTCATCAAGCATAACAACGCGTGCGGGTTCGCAACTCGTGGCGATGCTAAGACGGCTTACCTTGACGCTTTAGCTGGAGATCCTGTCTCAGCCTTTGGTGGTATCATTGCGACTAATACAACCATTGATCTAGCCGCTGCCGAAGAGATCAATAAGCTTTTTTGTGAAGTGGTCATTGCACCAACATATTCTGATGATGCGCTGGCATATTTGAAGAGCAAAGAGAATCGGATGATTTTAATTGACAAACAAGCGGGATTCCCCCAAAAATCCGTGAGATCTGCATTAAATGGGGTGTTGAAGCAAGATGTTGATGACAAGGTTGTAACAGCCAATGAACTTCAAAACGTCACGAAACGCATGGCCACGTCTGGAGAAGTTGAAGATTTGCTATTCGCCAATAAACTGGTGAAACACACCAAATCGAATACTATCGTATTGGCCAAAAACCAACAGCTATTTGCAAGTGGGGTTGGTCAGACATCACGCGTTGATGCACTTCGACAAGCCATTGACAAGGCTAAAAACTTTGGATTTGACATAAGTGGCTGCGTAATGGCGAGTGACGCCTTTTTTCCATTTCCCGATTGCGTGGAAATTGCAAACAAGGAAGGAATCAAGGTGGTTATCCAACCGGGGGGTTCCGTTCGTGATCAAGAATCGATTGATTACTGCAATGAGCATAACATGGCGATGGTTATTACAGGGACAAGACATTTCAGACATTAAACATCATAAACAAGGATTTAATTAAGTTTAACTTCGCAAAACACACAATCACAGCAACATAGAAGATGGGCATACTTAACTTTTTTACCGAAGACATCGCCATTGACTTGGGAACGGCAAATACCATTATTATTCATAATGATAAGGTAGTTGTTGACGAACCCTCAATCGTAGCAGAGGACCGGTCTACTAAAAAGATAATTGCTGTGGGCCGTATTGCCATGCAGATGCATGGTAAAACGCACGAAAACATAAGAACTATCCGTCCTTTAAAAGATGGAGTGATTGCTGATTTCCATGCTGCAGAGCAAATGATTCGTGGAATGATTAAAATGATCAACTACGGTAATCGTCTTTTTTCACCAAGTCTGAAAATGGTAATTTGTATACCGTCTGGTATTACGGAAGTTGAAAAAAGAGCCGTGAAGGATTCCGCAGAGCACGCTGGTGCCAAAGAAGTTTATTTAATTCATGAACCTATGGCCGCTGCCATCGGTATTGGAATCGATGTAGAAGAACCAATGGGTAATATGATTATCGATATTGGCGGAGGCACAAGTGAAATTGCTGTCATAGCTCTTGGGGGAATTGTTTGTGATAAATCCATTCGAGTTGCCGGTGATGAATTCACCAGTGATATTGAGGACTACATGCGCAGACAACACAACATTTTAATTGGAGAGCGCACTGCTGAGCGAATTAAGATTGAAGTTGGCGCTGCCATTACCGAATTGGAACATCCACCGGAAGAAATGGCCGTTCACGGTCGCGATTTGATGACTGGAATACCAAAGGAAATCATGGTATCCTATGTCGAAATTGCGCACGCACTGGACAAATCTATTTCCAAAATTGAAGAGGCTATTTTATCCGCTCTTGAAATGACTCCTCCGGAGCTGTCAGCGGATATTTATAAAACTGGAATATATCTGGCTGGTGGCGGTTCCATGCTTAGAGGATTGGACAAGCGAATAAGTCTAAAAACCAAATTACCTGTGCATGTCGCTGAAGATCCACTTCGAGCTGTTGCCAGAGGAACTGGTATAGCACTTAAAAACGCCCACCGATTCCCATTCTTGATGAAGTAAAAAGCCAATTGCAGCTTTGGTTAATCCCTTGGTGCTAAACTCATTATGCAAAACCTGTTACTCTTCTTCTGGAGAAATCACTTCACCCTTCTATTTGTTGGTTTAGAGGTTATTGCGTTTTCATTATTGATTTCCACAAACAGCTTTCATCAAACCAAAGTACACCAATGGAGTATTGCAATGGCCGGTCAATTATATGATATCCAATTTGCCTGCACACAGTACTTGGGTTTATCTAGTGAAAATGAAGAACTCCGACTGACTAATGCAGGTCTTCTAGAATCAAAGATTCAGAACCAACCGAAAAATCAATCAACCCATTCTGGTTTTCAAGTAATTCCAACAGTAGCAATAAACAGTACGTACCATTTTGATAACAACTACATCATAATTAACACCGGTAGTGCAGATGGTGTAGAGCCCGCCACTGCAGTAGTTGGTCCAAAAGGAGCCGTTGGTATTGTACATTCAGTTAGCAGTAATTTCGCCTCAATCATTCCGTTAATTCATAGTAATTCAGATATCAGCGCTCGCCTAAAAAGTAATTCATACTTCGGGCAATGCACTTGGAGGGGGTTTAATGAGAGTATTATTACCCTTGAGAACATACCAAATCATGTGGAAATTAAATCTGGTGATACTGTTGTAACGAGAGGGTCAGGTGGTGTCTTCCCATCAGGCATTATTATCGGATTCGCACTAGAATCTGAAAAAAACGAGAGCAGTGGTTTTCAAGAGATCTCTGTTGAACTTGCCACTGATTTTAAAAACGTTCATAGTCTATATGTTATCAAAAACCAATTGAAACCAGAACTCGATTCAATAATTACCCAAACTCAGGAATGGATCGGCAAATAATCACCATCAGTTTTCGATTTATTGGACTTGTTCTATTACAGTTATTCATACTCAATAATATTCAGTTTTCGAGTATACTCAACCCTTTTCTCTATGTCTACTTTTTAATTGCTTTACCTGTAGATTTCAGGCCATCACTCGCTCTACTACTTGGCTTTTTACTAGGCCTCACAATAGACATTTTCTGCCAGACCCTTGGAATTCACACCATTGCAGCAACATTTGCTGCCTTTTGCCGACCATACATTTTACTTTATATGGCACCGCGTGATGGCTATGAATTTTCAAGAATTCCAAGTGTGAGACAAATGGGCTGGCTTTGGTTCACAACATATTCGGGCTTATTGATTCTAATGCATCATCTTACTTTGTTTTTAGTGGAAATGTTCAGAATGTCTGGATTAATGAATACAATAGGTAAAACATTTGGAAGTACATTATTGACATTGATACTCGTTCTAATCACACAACTCATCTTCATCAAACGATCTGGTTCTACATATGAGTAGTCACGACCAGAGAAAAATTGTAATAATCGGGGCCTTCATTGTCGTTGGGCTCATCTTCTTATTTCGACTTTTCCAAATACAGGTCATCGATAAATCCTACGTATCATCTGCGGATAATCAGGCCTTAAGATTTGTCACTAAGTATCCTTCGCGCGGTATTGTATATGATAGAAATGGTGACATTCTTATCTTGAATCAGGCTGCCTATGACTTGATGGTAGTTCCCGGACAGGTAGAAAACATTGACACAAACAGCCTTTGTCATTTATTAGAAATAGGCATGGATGAGTTTATTTCTAGCATGGAAAGGGCTAGAAATTATTCGAGCTATCGAGCCAGTATATTCAAAAAACAAATGACAGCGAGCGAATATGCTCGACTAGCGGAACGATTGTATCAATATCCAGGTTTCTATGGTCAAAAACGCAGTCTAAGAATATATCCAGACAGCGTTGCTGCCCACGTGCTTGGATATATCGGTGAGGTAAACCAAGGTCATCTTGAGCGCGACACATTCTATAGATCTGGGGATTTTATCGGTATAAGCGGAATTGAAAAGCAATATGAGCAAGTTCTTCGTGGTTTGAGAGGCAGGGAGGTGTTGATGGTTGATGTTCATAATACAGTACAAGGAAAATTCGAGAGCGGGGATCTTGACGTTGAGGCACAGGCAGGTTTTAATCTTGAGTCGAGCATTGACTTGAAAATTCAGAAATATGGTGAGCAACTTATGCGCAATAAAAAAGGAAGCATTGTTGCGATTGAACCAAAAACAGGGGAGGTATTGTGCTTAATATCTAGCCCCAGCTATGATCCAAACCTTTTGGTCGGTGTTAAACGAGCGAAGAACTATACTCTACTCTCTTCCAATGACAGCCTCGACCCTCTCTTTAATAGAGCCTTAATGGCTAAGTATCCGCCCGGCTCTATATTTAAGCTAATTCAGTCTTTGATAGCTGTTGACGAAGGAGTGATTAATGAAAACACGGGATTCACTTGTAATAAGAGGCTTGTAGGTTGCCATAATCATCCAAGTGCACAAAACCTAAGAGAGGCGATTCAAATGTCTTGCAACCCCTATTACTATCAAGTTTTTAAACGTCTCATCAATGCCGGAAGGGCAAAAAGCTATTTCGAAGACAGCGCTTTGGGATTAGAAAATTGGGAGAGGCAAGTCAAAATGTTTGGCTTAGGAAAGCGCCTTGCGCTTGATTTACCCAGTTTAAAATCAGGTAACGTACCAAATGTTGAATTATATGACCGTATTTATGGGCATAGGAGATGGGCATTTAGCACCATATATAGTCTGAGTATTGGTCAAGGTGAACTAGAAGTGGTTCCATTACAAATGGCTAATCTAGCCGCCACCATTGCTAATAAAGGCTATTACATTGATCCACATTTAATCAGAAATATTCAAAAATCAGATTCGATTTTGAGCTGGGAAAAATATAAGACAGGGATTGACAAAGACCATTTTGAACCCATAATTGAAGCCATGAATTGGGTGGTAGAAAAACCGGGTGGCACCGCACGAAAAGCTAGAATTGACGGTATTGCTGTATGTGGGAAAACCGGTACGGCTGAAAATCCACATGGAAAGGATCACAGTGTCTTTATTGCTTTCGCTCCTATGGATGATCCAAAAATCGCAATCGCGGTTTATGTAGAAAACTCTGGATTTGGAGGAACTTGGGCAGCGCCAATATCTAGCCTTCTGATTGAGAAATATTTAACGGGCGCCATTTCTGATACGGCAAAACAAAATAGAATTTTAAGAGCGGATTTGATTTCGCTTGAAGATGTTTATGAGAACTAGGCAAAACATATTTCAAGACATTGACTGGGTCATGATTCTGATATATTTTACCTTAATCTCATTTGGCTGGATAAGTATTTACGCAGCTACTTTTGATGAGGAACATCGCGAAATTCTCGACATGACTCAGAATCACGGAAAACAAATGATGTGGATCGGGCTGGGCTTGATAATTGCACTGACAATCTTATTACTTGACCATCAATTTTTCGAAACTTTCGCTTATGTGATTTATGGGTTTTCGGTTTTCCTTCTATTAACTGTTTTATTCGCGGGTTCTGAGATAAAAGGTGCTCAAAGTTGGTTTGTGCTAGGACCTGTAAGCTTTCAACCTTCTGAATTAGCCAAATACGGTACAGCGTTAGCTCTCGCAAAATACCTAAAAACTTATGGTCATAAATTCAAAGAATTAAAGACTAAATTTTATGCATTAGGCATCATTTTCTTACCTGCTGTTTTTATCATGTTGCAGCCTGATGTTGGCTCAATGCTCGTATTTGTCGCTTTATTGATTGTATTATATCGGCAAGGGTTAAGTGGCGGGATATTCATTCTTGGTTTTGTCGCTATCTTCCTATTTGTGATCGCATTGTTCATGAAACGGATCACTTGGGAAATAACCGAGGAAACCGTGATACAAGGAAGTACCATTTTTCTGGCTATCTTGACAATAAGTGCTGGCGGTTTTTACTATTTATTTCGAAAGTATAAGGGTAGTTTGATTATCGTACTTGGCACATTACTAGCCTCTATTGGTTATTATTTTTCCGTTGATTTTGTGTTTGACAATATTCTGAAACCTCATCATCAAAATCGAATAAACGAATTACTCGGAATAGTATCGGATCCGTTAGGTGCTGGATACAACGTTCACCAATCAAAAATCGCTATAGGTTCTGGAGGATTTACTGGTAAAGGATTTTTACAAGGTACTCAGACCAAATTCCACTTTGTACCTGAACAAAGCACGGATTTTATATTCTGCAGTGTTGGTGAAGAGTGGGGATTTATCGGGAGTTTCGTTTTAGTTTCACTTTTTGTTTTTCTGATGAGTAGAATCATTTGGATGGCCGAAAAACAGCGAAGTGTTTTCACTAGAATCTATGGTTACTGTGTAGCCGCCATTCTCTTCATTCACTTCTCAATAAACATTGGCATGGCAATCGGATTGGCTCCAGTTATTGGTATTCCACTGCCATTTTTTAGCTATGGAGGGTCGTCACTATGGACGTTTACCGTGCTGCTTTTCACCTTCATTAAACTAGACTCCGAGCGAAAATTTGTGCTTCGCTAACGTAAAATTAGCATTCTATCAACCGAGACGCTTCGAGTATCTTGAGTACGAATGAAATAAAGTCCCGAAGCAATTTGATTTGTTGAAATGGAATGATAGCCTAAACCGATTGGTTGAGATAAAATGGATATCCCATTCATATCGATTATTTCAACTTGAGTATTTCTGAGTAGATTCATTCGTAACTCATCGTTCTGCATCCAAACTCGACTTTGTGGTTTAGCATTAGAAGAATAGCCGGTAACTGTATCCGCAGTATCTATTATTGGTTCGAGCCTTTGTATCTTAAAATCAGCGACCACAGGCAAGTGATCACTCATTTCAAAAAGCGCAGCCAAAACATTCGATGGAACACTGTTATTGCCACCTTGGATCAAGCTCTGATTAAAATGGCTTCCATCTTGGCCTACTGTTTTATATGATTGTGAGATATACGAAATGGCACCCGTATCCTGATATACTTGTCCACTACCAAGAATGAAATCGAATCTGTCGTCCATACCACCGCCAGAAAAGCAACCGCTATTTGTATTGCTTGACCTCGTTGACTGAGTGTGTATGTCACTAAAGGAGTTTGTATTGTGCCAATTACCTGACTCGCTAGCTAAATCATAGAATTGATATTCACCATATGTAGAACCGGTAAATTCTTGATAAGCCACCTCGTTTGCATTATACAAATTAAGATCACCACAAAAAAACATGTATCCAGGATCCAATTCTGAAGAAATATAATCCATGAATGATTCAGCTGCAATTTCGCGAGCGCTAGCATCATTCTGAGAATCACCCGCCTTTAAATGGGCAGCGCCAACATATAAGAATGTAGTATCCCTACTAATTGCCAATTCTGGATCTAAATAATAAAATTTATTTAGATCGATTACCCTAACCAAATCTGAGTTATTCAAGTCTTTCTTGATACTTCGCTGCCAAACAATTTCCAGCTTTTGTTTATTGTAAAACACACCATTAACTATTGAAGAAAAGGTGTTGTTTTTAATTGAACACGCCTTATACTTATTCACCCCATCAACATTCAATACCTTGTTCAATATGCGGTTAGAATAGGCTGCTGATGCGCCCATTTCATTCACCACTAAAATATCAGGATCTATGTAGTTGGTAATGATTTTGAAATAAGCGTCTTTGGACGCAATTGGATTATTTCCATTATCACAGAAACTTGTGTTTTCGCCATAATAGAGCAAGTTATAGCTCATTACTCTCAGTGTGTCATTGGATTGGCACATCACTGAAAAAATCGACAAGAAGCATGCTATGGAGCATGCAAAATATTTGCTAAGCATGAGTTGAATCTGCTTTTGGCCAAGGTAAATCCTTTATAAAAAGATCCGCCTCCAAGTCTTTCATTTGAGCAATTAAACCAATGTATAAATCAAAGTAGATATAGAAAGATCCTTGGAATAGATCCTCTTGATTTTTAGCTCCTCTATTATTGATTAAGTCCACTAATTCAGAAGTTTTCAATTCATCCAAATTTCTCATAGGCAAGTAGCCATTCAACTGATTACCATCCAACTCAACTTCAGTAAGTAAATGCACTTCCTTCAATTTTTCTAACACTTTCGAGGTAATACCGAATGGTAAATCAAGATCTTTAGATATCATTTGTGCACTTTCTGGCTCGCGACAAGAATCAAAGTTATCAGCCAATCGTTTGCAAATCATCATCGATATTATATGCATTTGACTCATGGTTAATTTTTCACCGGCAATCTCATTCCGAATTTCCGCTACATATTGATTTGCGTAGGCCACTTCAGCACCAATAAGCGTTATAAGCCAACTAATATTCACCCATATTAAGAAGAGTGGCAAAGCAGCAAAACTTCCATAAATCGCATTGTATTTACTAACTCCAACTTGAAAATGGATGTACCCCCATTCAACAAATTGGAAAGCCGTACCTGCTATCATTCCAGCAATAAAGGCCGAACCAAAATGCACCTTCGTATTGGGCATTACCATATATACGAACGTAAACAACAACCAAATTAGCACATATGGAATAACCTTAATAAAAAAGAAAATTACCGGACCTATCGCTTTCAATAAGTCTACCGTAATAACTAGGCTTTCAATCTCTTGAGTAATTAAAACTGTCAGGCTACTTGATAGTATTATCATGATTGGCGCCACCAACATTATGGATATGTACTCTGTAAACTTTCGTATCCAAGATCTGCTTTTAGCCACTTGCCAAATTGCGTTGAATGATAGCTCAATGCTAATGAGAAGACGCATTACACTCCAAAAAAGCAATACCACACCTACTCCTGCTAGTACGCCTCCTTCGGTATTTTCCAGAGTTCGACTTGCAAAAACCATTAACTGATCCACAATCTCTTCATGTCCTTTCAGTAAGCTAGTTAATTCCCTCTCCAATTTCTGTTCAAAACCAAACCCTTTTGCGATTGCAAAAGCCATCGCAATTATGGGCACAACGGACAGAAGCGTATAGTACGTCAATCCCGCAGCCTGAACCTGTAGTTTGTCCTTTGCGAAATTTTGAGATACGATGATAATTATCCGAAGCTGCTTAAAAAGGAAGGCCATAATAGGCTTACGATCTTCGAGTCTGACCTCCCATATTTTAAGCTTTATAAAAGTGGAAATTTGATTCATTACAATACAAACCTAACTGAAAATATAGCGCAATACTTGTCCGAATTGCTCTGATTTAGACGCCTGAACTTCATCTACAACACAACGTTCAAAAATAGTGGCACAGTATTTATACAGAGACTATGAACCCTATAAGTTTGACTTATGAGAACTACCATATTTACAATCCTAGTATCTATCATTTGTACACCGTTAATCGCTCAAGAAAACCGCGATTTCACATTACGAGATTTCTATACTGAAAACATGGAACTAACCATGAATACAGATGAAGTATACGCCAGACTTCCCGAAGAGCAACGTGTGGCACAAATGATAATCGCATCACTAGGTAAACTCGGAAAACCATATGCATCTGTAAAACCATTAATTGAGAAAAGGCAAATAGGCGGAGTGATTTTTTTAAGCGGAGATCCTGAGGATTTCAAAAATCAAATTACTGAGATTAATGGTATTCACCAAAACTGGCCAATGATTATGAGCATGGATGCTGAACCGAGCCTTCTTAACCGAAGAATGCCAGGCACCCCCGATATGAAGCCTACGGCAGACCTAAAAACAGAAGCGGACATTTCCGCTGCGGTAGACATTATTGATAGTATTCTCAACTATGTAGGTTTCCATCAAAATTTTGCGCCTGTTATAGACTTGTCAGCATCAAATGAAGCAATTGGTAATAGAACTTTTGGTCTAACCCAAGATGAAGTATCACCAAAGGCCGCCCAGTTTATTTTGGAGACACAACAGGATCAAATTGTAGCAACAGCTAAGCATTTTCCGGGGCACGGACGAGTTGCTGGCGACACTCACAAAAAACTCGTTTACATTGACGGAGAATTATCCGAATTAGGATTGTATCTACCCATGATAGACGCCAATGTATTAAGCATTATGGTTGGTCACATAGCAGTGGACAACAATAAAAAGTACTCAACAAATGGCGCCCCTTCAACTTTGAGTCCAACAATTGTGAATGGATTACTGCGCAACGAATTAGGGTTTGAGGGTATAATCATTACAGATGCGATGAATATGGGTGCCGTAGCTGAAATTCCTGAGTCATGTTTACTTGCAGCAAAAGCAGGTTGTGACATGATACTTATGCCACCAGATGAATTAGGGACATTAAATAGTATACTATCAGCAACTCAAAACGACCCAGAATTTGCAATGCAAATAGAACAGTCCGTCAGAAGGATTATTCGATTGAAGCTATGTTTAGGGATGGAGTTTTAAAAGTTTAAATCCGACATTTTCAAATCGGTTTCCATTTCTACAGGAATTGTTCTAGAGAAACCAAAGCTCTTCGCCTTAATCTCTCCTTTCAAAACCACCTTTAGATCTTTACCAAAAAGCATCCCTACGAGCGCAGATAACCCTCCAGATAGTGCGTCTTTAGCGTCTCCTTCAAGTCTTACAGGATATAATTTTTCTTGGTTCGCCTCAATTTTGAAAGATTGATGAAGATGAGCTGTTCCAACCTCTGTTTTTCCTGCATATATGGTGAAATCTACCTCTTTAACTGTCACTCCAAAAGAATTAGGATTGTTAAGCAATACCGTAATCGCACCTTCTATTTTTCCTTTGTCAATAGTGGAAACTTCTACATCTTGAACTTCTTTAAGCTCTATGTCCTTAATTTCACAGCTAGAAAGCAAGACAGATAAACTTAATGCAAAGACAAACGTCCTAATTACGAATTGAAGCATAAATCAAAATATTTAATTACAAAGGAAGCATTGCTAATCTCAATTAGTGTGACCTTTTTGTTTTTTTGGGCAACTGAGATTTATGCACAATCTTATCGAGCAGATAATTGGGCATTTCCTTTTCACAATGGCCTGAACTTCTCCATTGGTATTGCCGTGAATGACACTTCTGCCTGTCCGGCCAACGCTAATGGAGGACTAACGCAAGGTACAAGCGCTATATCTGATTTGCAGGGAAACTTAATCCTTTACAGTAATGGTGATTCTGCATGGAATGGCCAACACGATGTAATTCAAGGTGGTGCCGGATTGGCGGGTAGCGAGGAGGCAACTCAAAGCTCTATTATCGTGCCTTTTCCTAGCAATACTGATCGATACTATTTATTTACTATGGATGATAATGGCGCTGGCAATGGACTAACCTATTATCTTGTGGACATGTCGTTCAATAGCGGTGCAGGAATCGTTTTCCCAGGAACACAACTATCTGCCCAAATGACGGAAAAACTTTGTGCTGTTAAACACGCCAATGATTAT
>CALKOP010000125.1 GCA_938091155.1 uncultured Flavobacteriales bacterium
CCCAAGGAGTGGTGGCCGAAGTCAGCGTTGAGGGCCTGCTGTAGTAGCATTTGATGATTTCGGTGGTTAAAACTGATTTGACTAGATTAATAAATCCCTTTGGTTTACGTCAAAGGGATTTTTATTTAATAGTCAATATTCTCTTTTTTTTCACTGGTTGCGATCAAGACTTGAAAAAGACAAAGGCCGAAGATTTCAAGATTGAAATAAGCGGGGAAGCACAGGGTACTACATATTCAATTGCATATTACGATTTGCAAGAACGAGATCTTAAACCCAATGTAGATGAAATACTTGATCGAATTGATCAAAGTGTTTCTACATATCGTCAAGGATCAGTAATTGATAAATGGAACCATTCGCAAAGTGGGTGTATGATTGATGCACTATTCTTAGAATTATTGTTAGAATCATGGAAGGTTTATTCTGTTACCAACGGTGCATTTGACCCAACGGTAAAACCACTTGTAAGCTATTGGGGTTTTGGACCAGAAAAATTTGACTCTCAACTTGACAAGGAAGATTCAGAGATTTTTGGATTGTGTTCTTTAGTAGGCCTAGATACCTTGAAAATCATACGAGGTCGAGATACAATAAAAATTAACGAGATTGCTAAAATTGATGTTGAACGAGATTCTGTATATCTATATAAGCCGGTTGCTGAGATGGAATTGGATTTTAATGCCATTGGCCAAGGTTGGAGTGTAGATAAAGTTGCGGAATACTTCCGGTCTCTTGATGTTCAGGTATTCTTTATTGAGATAGGTGGTGAAATAGTTGCAGGCAATGCCAAACCAAATGGCGAGTTGTGGCGCTTTGGAATTGATAAACCTGAAAGTGACTTGAATAAACGCCAAATGCAGGCTATAGCTAGACTTAGGAGTAGAGCGATTGCTACTAGTGGAAGCTATAGAAAATATTATATAAAAGATGGGTCCAAGTATTCACATACTATAGATCCACAATCGGGAAAGCCTGTCAACCACGGTTTACTCAGCGCCACGGTTTTTTCATCAACCGCGACAGAAGCTGACGCCATGGCAACAGCATTTATGGTAATAGGAAAAGACTCTACTCTGAGCTTTTTATCTGAGAATAATTACTTAGGCAATCATGTCTATTTGATTTATGATTCAGCCGGAATTACTAAGACTTTTGTTAGTCCTCAATTAAGGGCAATTATTGAGGAACAATAAAAAAGGCAACATTACATTAGCTTTTACATTGCTCCGTAGGCTTCGCACCACAAATCCCGCAATTGCCATTACCATCATTTAGAATCGGGTTGTTACTGGCGCATGTGCCTGAGAACTCACCGCCTTTTTTACCCCAAATCTTGATCGCGATGCCAGCAACTCCTAACCCGAGAAGAAGAATAGCAATTAGTATTACAGTCATCAAGCAAAGTTAATCAGTAGAGAATTAATTTTTGAGAATTAATTCTCCTTTGCCTTGATCATACCATTTCTCTATTATGCTTGGATTGCCGAAGACAAGGATATCTCCATCGTCAAAAATTTGGTAGCTCACCCTATCTGAAGCTCTCACGAGAATATTTCCTGTCAAGTTATTGTGAGGTACCGAAACGATAGAATGAAGGCCTTTTGCATCGATTGGAGCGTAGCTGGAATTGTAAATGTATGCAAAGTGTGTATTTCCCTCAATGGTGATGTCAGTAGCACCAGTGTGAGCATTAACTCGAATACTATCGCCATCAAATCTGATGTATATAGAACCGGCAACATCATCTACTTCTAGACTAAGATTGCCGGTCGTATGCTCATTTTCAAAGATTACGCTGGCGCTACTTTGTGAGATTATTTTTTTCAAATTTGAATAATGAATGCTTATTGTAGGGTTTACTTTTTGATCTCTAATCCAATCACAACTGTTCTCCTCACTTATGAATAGTGTATTATTCTTAACGTTTGTAATTATTCCATCTGTCAATCCTTCGCCAAATTCAACTTCGGCCCAGTTCAAGGTGTCTTGGATAAGATTAATGTCCAGTCGGCCACTTAAGGTAATTTGACTAAAACTATCAAGCGACCGTTCTTCGGTAATAATGTCACCCAAGGCACTAGCGCATTCAGGAGAATCCTGTCCTGTGCAACCGTATAATGCTGTGGTGAGCGTGATACAATTAAAAACGATATGCCGCGCCCAACTCAATGAAGTCTGCTTTAAAAAAGTGTGTTTTCAAACTTAAATTTGCTCCCCAGTGTTTAGTGAAATAATATCGGGTGCTAATTCTATGATACATAAATCCATCGCCTTTATAGCTGTCAAGAATATAAATTCCGAGATTTAGGCTAACGACAAGTTCTTCAATGTGTATTTGATATCCAATGCGAATTCCTGATTGTATTATATCTAAGGATGAAACAGTATCTCCTTTCGCCTCTCTAACAGCTGAAAGTGAACTATTGTAGAAAACATCAATTCCAGAAGATAGACTACTTTTTTTACCAATACCAAATGCTCTTTGAGCTGATATATTGAAGGTCCCAAATTTGGTTTTACGCGGTTCATAAACCTCCTT
>CALKOP010000126.1 GCA_938091155.1 uncultured Flavobacteriales bacterium
CAATTAGTGTAATGATATTGTCAGCGAAGCTCTGGACATCCGATTTCTGTGATAGGAAAGCTGACTGTCCTTCCAAGACTGCGTCTTCGATTCCCCCGACTCTAGTGCTTACGATTGGTTTAGAGGCAGCCTGCGCTTCAATGAGACTCACCGGAGTACCTTCATTTAGGGATGTTAAACAAACTATGTCGCAACCCGCGTAAACCCAATCAACGTTTTTAATCCAAGACGTTAAACAAATGGGTTGCTCACAACTAGCAGGCATGTTTTGAGTGAATCCGATGCCTTTTTCATTCAGGCTTAATTCAATATCATCCCGGCTTTCACCATCACCAACAATAAAAAAACGAACGTTAGAATAACTGGATTTGATAATTATTTCTGCTGCATCTAAAAACATTTGGTGATTCTTAATTGGGACTAATCGCCCAACTATGACAACAGCAATGTCAGTATCACTCAACTGATACTTTGACCGAAAGTCTTTACGTTTAATATCTTTTTCTTCGGCAAATCTTGAAAGGTCAAAGCCCAGTGGAATCACTTCCATCTTTTCGCATGCACAAATGGCATGATCGTTCACGAGTTCCCTTTTCTGTTCGTTGCTAATGGCAATGATTTTTGTGGATTTTTTTGCCAGCCACCTTTCCAAGCCTTTGTAAAAGCTGGTTTTGAGACTCCCGAAATATGAGTGAAACACATGCCCATGGAAGGTGTGTAGTATGATTGGGACACGATTGTTATATGCGGCTAATCGGCCTAAAAATCCAGACTTTGAAGCATGCGTATGTACAATATCTGGTCTATAATCTTTTATGATTTTATCAATTTGTCTATAGGCAGAAAAATCGCTTAAGCCTATAGATCGCTGCATATCTCTGATGATAGTAGGATGAAGACTTAATTGTTGTAAAATATACTCGGAAGAGGCTTCTGATTCATCCTTTGCTCCGCCTAAAAGTAAAGTCTCAAATCGTTCGTCTATATATTTAGTGAGATAGGCAGCATTATAAGTTGGACCACCAATGTTGAATCGATTAATGATCCTAAGTACTTTGATTTTTCTATTCGTTTCCATACGCTACATATACTTTTTATACCATGTTTGGAAAACAAGAAATGACCACGCCCAAGAGGCGCTGTCACCAGGATTATTTGAGAATAGTTTTCGAGAATATTCTTTCAAGGCTATTGGATTAAATAATCCTTGTTCTATGATGAATTCATCATCCTGTATCAACTTCTTAAACCTGGACCTAAATCCACCTTTCATCCATTCCAATAATGGAACTTCAAACCCCTTTTTTGCTCGATCAAAAACTTCGCTAGGAAGTATATCTCTATAGGAGTCTTGAAGAATTTTTTTCTTCATGTGATGATTCACCTTGAACATGACAGGAAGTCGAAAAGCGAAATTGACAATATGATGATCAAGTAACGGAGTTCTTAATTCTAAGTGATGTCGCATACTTGAATGATCGACTTTAAAAAGCATATCGTTTGGTAAAACCAATTTTGCATCCGCAAGTAGCACTTCATTTAAGGTGCCTGATTTTGAAATTGATTTGAGTATAACTTCTTTTCGCTTTTTATAATCAAAACCCTGGTCTGACAATCGTTGAGTACGATTCAATATATCCTCTTTAATGAGGTAATTGACCTGTTCTTCATTCAATGTGCCAGCCCATCGCCAATAGCGTTCTTTCCGTGCCATTTGGTATCCATCGCCAAATTTTTGAAGTTGTCTAATCTTATTAGAAATATAACCAGAACGTGAAGACGGAAGTGTATTCCAAAATGAAGAGAGCTTACCGACAGTGTGCTCAGCAAATTTAGGATTACGCAATCTGAACTCTGCTGAGTGTTTATGATATCCTGCAAATAACTCATCACCTCCGTCACCACTCAAGGCTACAGTGACACAATGACTCACTTTTTTTGACAGAATATTTACATTCAATGAAGAACTGTCCCCAAAAGGTTCATCTATATAACTGAGAAATTCTTCTGCAGATTCAAGTAACTCATCTTCTGTTAATTCAAACACATGATGTTTAACGCCTAAATGCTTGGCAACTTTTCGGGCATGGTTTGATTCGTCATAATAGGAATGATCTGGAAACCCAATGCTAAATGCCTCAATATCACCCTTTTCCTGTTTAGCAATTGCTGTAATAATACTCGAGTCAATACCTCCGCTAAGAAACGCGCCAACTGGAACATCAGACACTAATCGCCTCCGTACAGACTCCCTGACAAACCTTTTAAGGACGCTCTGAGAACTCTTATAATCTTGTGCGTTTATTGATTTTTCATCCTCTGAATCATATGGTATGGTGTAATATTCCTCTAATTCAATGTTTACTTTATTCTCAGATATATTGATCAGTGCACAATGTCCTGGTTTCAGTTTGAAATGGTTTTCGAGAATTGTATGAGGTGCCGGTATATAGTTTAATTTGAAAAATGTGAAGGCTGACACTTTATCCAGCTTTCTTTCAAAGCCCAATTCTAACAAGCTTTTCATCTCAGATGCAAATGCCACTGTTTTCTCATCAACATAGTAAACCAAAGGCTTTATTCCCATGCGATCCCTAGCTATAAAGATTGATTTTGATTCTCGATCATATATGGCAAAAGCAAAACAACCATTTAGCTTTTGAAGGCATTTTTGACCATGAAGGATATATTGAGATAAAAGAACCTCTGTGTCGCTAGTTGTATGAAAAACAACACCGTGTGATTCACTGTCTTTTTTGAGATCTTGAAAATTATAAATCTCCCCATTGAAAACGATTGAAAACCGTTTACTATGATCAGACATGGGTTGGTTTGATCGCATATCTAAATCGATAATGCTCAAACGGGTATGTCCTAGCATCACATGGCTATCAGCAATCGTTTTTGAGAAATCTGGTCCTCTATGGCTTAATTCGATTGTTGCCTTTTCAAACTTCGATACAATTGAAGGGTTTAATCCTTCGGATGTGATGATTCCAGTTATACCACACATATTGCTTGATTTAGAATGTCAGAACCAATTCTCATCTTTTTGTTGAAATTGAGATAATCGATCCAAATCATAGGCAGTTTCTATGTCGCCTAAAGTTTTTAGGAGATAATATTTAGCTTCTAAATTTTTTAGATCTAGAATAGTGTCCATTAGTAAGTTCTCGGATTCCCAATCCTTTTCTAATAGTAATGTAGGTAAGAATTTGCTCATTCCAAGCAGGTAGTATCCACCCGTTTTAGAAGGTCCAAGCACAACATCATTATTCTCTAGAACAGCAAAGGCTTCCTTGATCATGTAACTCTCTGAATCGATACAATCAGTGCCGATAATAATTATCCGTTGCTTACCCTCTGCAAATGCCCGAGTAAATACATCACTCATACGATCTCCTTTTGTTGCGCTATGTTGCAACGCCTTTGAGTAAATCATATTATCCCAAAGGTCGTTGTTGTCGATTCGATTGGAGTAATAAACCGACTTGTCGCAATTAAGCTTTTTGGTTATCTCTTTTGTGTAAAGAAATAGCTTGTGAAAAACCGTGTTAGCCTGGTCTTCACCCAAATCCTGAACTAAACGACTTTTAACTTGGTTCTGGTCAGGGTTTTTCGCGAATATGATTAAGGCGTCATTTGCGGTCACTTAGCAAAATTATTTTATTGCTAATTGTATACGTAAGATTAGTAAGAAGGATATGAAAAGTGGATTGTGATTAACTATTCGGCACATTAGAGGTTGAAACGCGAAATTTATATCTGAATATATCAATCCATTGCACCTCCTTAAACCTTTATTAATCAACCTGCTTGCTTTTTTTGGTGCAATTCTGATTATTGCCATTGGACTTAGTTTTACTTGTTTGCCTTTTAAAGCATATCACTATTTAAGCGCACCTCATTATCCAATTAAGTCAAATCCTGAGTGCATATTAATATTGGGCGGAGCAGGAATGCCAAGCGCTGATGGTCTTCGACGTACACATTTTGGCTCTGAGGTAGCCGGCATATTTTTATCAGCTAATGTAATTATCGCTCATACCGCAAACCATTATAAAAAGGATAGTCTAAAGAAATCAAAACTAATGGCAAGGGAACTAGTGTTAAGGGGTGTTGATACAAATCGAATATATTTCGAGTTTGACGGAACATATACATTTACACAAGCCAACAATGTATTCAACCAAATTTGGGATAAGTCTGTATTAGTTGTGACTTCACCACAGCATATGCTTAGGGCAATTTTAACGCTTAAAAGATCTGATTTTACTGACGTTGGAGGCTTGCCCAAATTTGAATCTCCAATTGACCCAAAGAGTTTGGTTAGAAAAAACATTAATAATATTGATGTTCCTGAAGACCTGGCATTACGCATTAACATGTGGAGTTATTTAATATATGAAATTAAGGTTGCAAGGGAGTTTACAGCATTGCTAAACTAAAGGCTCATGGGCTGGATCTAGAATATTTTGGCATTGCGAAGCGTTTTTATAAAGGCACATTGAAAAAGCATTTAATCATACTTATTACGTTGTTCATTTGTGGATCAGTATCCTCGCAAGAATGGATTGGTCCTTCAATTGACAACTATACTCCAGCAGATGCAATGCTGTTAAATCCATCAGCTATTGTTGATCAAAAACCCTGGTTGGATATTCATTTGGTTGGGGCTGGCGTCCATGCAACAAACAATTTTGCGCATCTTAATCAATCTACACTGCTCAATTTTAGCAGCTATGGCAACCCAGCCATAAACCTTAAGCCAAAGACGGGTTGGGGCCAGATTAATACACAAGTTTTAGGTCCAAGTGCAAGTTTGTCGCTTGGAAAACAAGCCGTGGGGATTCATTTCTCAATTAGAGGTAACGCTAGTATAAGTAAAGTGCCCATTGAATACGCTAAATACCTTATTAGTGAAGGTTCAGATGAGGATTCCATCGTGTTAAATGTGAACAATACAAGGATAAAAACCTTGGCCTGGGGTGAAGTTGGTTTTACCTATGGAAGGATTTTGTATCAATTTGACAAGCATTTAATTTCAGGCGCAATTACCGTAAACAGGCTTTTTGGATTACAAAGTGCATCAATATTTATTGATGATGGTGAAATGCTTATTCAGGATAATGTTGGTGAATTACTAGAAGGAAGCGGCAAATACGCATATACAAACCCAGCTTTTCGGGCAGGAGGTGGTTGGAGTGCAAGTTTAGGAGCAACTTATAAAAGAATGTTGGAGGATGTTACTAGTTACGTGCCACATGGTAGAGGCGTAAATTGTTACACATTACCGTATAGGTGGAAAGTCAGCGCGTCTTTGGTTGATCTGGGCGGAATCAGAATGAAACGTGGAGCGTTGTATAATCGATTTGATTCCGATGAAGAAGCTGATGCCTACCAAAATTCAATTCCTGACGGATTGGATATGAGTGCGGTGCCAAAAGACGGAAATCGATATACGGCTTGGTTGCCGATCGGAGTGAACGTGCAATTTGATTATAACTTCGAAAATGGGCTGTTCTTAAACAGCCTACTTACACAACGATTAAGCTTTCCTTCTTCTCACGGTCCCGAACGATCTAATCTATTTGCTGTCACACCTCGTTATGAAAAAAGATGGCTCATGGTTGCCATGCCTTTGTCTCTTGAAAACTACAGAGACCCACATTTAGGATTATCGCTGAGGTTTTGGATTCTAACGATTGGTACAGAACATGTTTTTCCATATTTTATCAAATCCGACATTTACACTGCGGATGTTTATGTTCATTTTCGATTAAAATTTAATCGTGCACCAGGTTGCAGGGAAAAACGGTTGAAAGGTTTGGAAGATTTTAAATTTGGTGATTTATTCAGGAAACACGAAAAAAATCCAGCAGCATGCCCTGATTGGTAACTAAAGCGTTTCGATCATGTGCGGAATACTTCTTTTCCAAAAATCCCGCATAATCTCAGCATCCGTTTCCGATTCTAATTTATCATGCTGAACAATCATTTTGTCTTCGAATTTCCTTTTTGTTGGAATTTAACGTTAACCACAGAGTTATCCGAAAGCCATTTACAATTAAGTCGTTTTTGATTCACCACCTGTTGTAATTCGGTTCGATTTTCAGTTTCGAACCAATTAGTGGCCTTTCCAAACACCTTATTTATTGGATAGTTAAATGTTTTACTAACTGAGACCTCAAATACATTGATGGTGTCATTATTACTGCATTTACCAATGAATTGACAAAAACGAAGTGTAATTATTCGTGCGCATGGCTCCTCTAAACCATAATCGCTTAGGAGTTTTTGAGACATATCCAATACATTCAGTTCATCGAAACCTTTGCCCTCCATCTCGGAAGACCACTAGTTCCAATTTCGCCCCGATTCGTTTAAGAGATTTTGGTCATTAAGGTCTAACAGTAACTTTGTTCCACTCATGTTTGATCAATTGTTTTATCCCAAATTAATTCCCCATCCGAATTAAATATAGAAATCTTCATTTGCCTTTCGCCCCTTTCTCCGCTAAAGTTTAAGGTGCTAAAGTTTCGTTCATTCACTAAAGTATTTGGCACCCTGAGTCTGTTATCTTCATCATCTGCAGAATGGGTTCCAGCGGTTAATGGGCTAACCGTTAAATCATAAATTACTAACCCGCTTTCGTCCTCATAACGGCTCAATTCCGAATGATGTCTATCTCCGGTCAAAAAGATGACTCCTTCAATTTCTTCTTCGATAATTCTTCGAATTAACAGTTTTCGCTCCTCACCATAAACGGCATGAGTCTCATAAACAGGGGCTGAGTTCAAAACCTGACCGCCAACGGCTACAATTTTAAATGGTGCTCTGCTAAACTTCAGACTTTGTATAAGCCAATCAATTTGTTCTAAACCAAGTATGCTTGTTCCTCCGTCCGCAAGATTATTAGAGGTTCTGTGATACCGATTGTCCAACAGATAAAAATCAATATCGTTATATGAGAACGAGGTGGTTATACCATCTAAATCTGCAAGTCCAGTTGTTGGATTAGCCCAGAATAGATCAAATGTTTCTAGGGCCCAATCCTTATGAATCCAGCTACCATTTGCATCGTTCGGGCCAAAATCATGATCATCCCATATGGCGTAATTATGTATTGATCTCAATAATGATTGTATCTCCGGAATTGATCTAGTATGCTCATACCTATGTATGTATCCGCTTTTTGAGCTCCAATCAACTTCGCGCAAATAAATATTGTCGCCCATCCAAAGCATCAAGTTTGGATTTTTATCTTGAATTGAATTGAATATTTTATAATCACCACCATAGATTTTCCTTGGTCTATCATACTTTTTCTCATTTACATAGCTGCAGC
>CALKOP010000127.1 GCA_938091155.1 uncultured Flavobacteriales bacterium
GCCCAACCTTGAACAAATCAAAGCTGGGCGTTTTCAAACCTTGAAATCAATTATTGTATAGCCATTTTCTTCTCTAGATCACTGATATAGCTTCTAAATCGCTTATCAGTTTCCATGAGATTATTTACTGTTTTGCAAGCATGGAGAACCGTTGCGTGGTCTTTACCACCGCAATGAGCTCCAATACTAGCCAAGGATGCTTTTGTAAGTTGCTTTGCAAAATACATCGCAATTTGACGAGCCTGAACCACTTCTCTTTTTCTTGTTTTAGACTTCATCAATTCGATTGGCAAATCAAAATAATCACAAACCACTTTCTGAATGTAATCGATAGACACCTCTCGTGCGGTATTGCGCACAAACTTGTCAATCATCTGCTTGGCAAGGTCAAGAGTAATTGCCTTCTTATTCAATGAAGCCTGAGCTATCAATGAAATTAAAGCTCCTTCTAACTCACGAATGTTAGTGGTGATACTATATGCCAAATATTCAATTACCTCTTTTGGCAATTCAATACCCTCTATGTACATTTTCTTCTCTAAGATCGCAATTCGTGACTCTAGACCTGGTACCTGCAAATCGGCACTTAGTCCCCATTTGAATCGACTTAATAGTCGTTGCTCCATTCCCTGCATCTCAACTGGTGGCTTATCGCTCGTAAGCACAATCTGCTTCCCAGTTTGGTGTAGATGATTGAAGATGCTGAAGAACACATCTTGTGTCTTCTCTTTACCTGCCATGAATTGCACATCGTCAATGATCAAAACATCAATCATTTGGTAGAAGTGCACAAAGTCGTTTGTGGTGTTGTTTCTTACAGCATCGATAAACTGATGAGTAAATTTTTCCGAAGACACGTATAATACTGTCTTATTTGGATGATTTCCTTTTATTTCTATTCCGATTGCGTGGGAAAGGTGTGTTTTTCCCAATCCAACACTACCATAAATGAGTAGTGGATTGAAGGAAGTTCCTCCTGGCTTTTGAGCTACAGCAAAACCAGCTGAACGCGCCAATCGATTGCAATCTCCTTCAACAAAATTTTCGAAAGAATAGTTTGGATTCAATTGTGAATCAACCACAACCTTTTTCAAACCCGGAATAATAAAAGGATTCCTTATTGATTTGCTCCCAATATCCAATGGCATGCTCACCGATGGATTTTTAATCGTACTAATGTTTGATGTCGGGATCCTAACCGTGTATGGTTTTGAGGTGGTATAGTTATTTTCCATAACAATACTATACTCTAGTCGTCCATCATCACCAAGTTCTTTCTGAACCGTTTTCTTGAGTAGACTAATGTAGTGCTCTTCTAACCATTCGTAAAAGAATTGACTCGGGACTTGAATGGTCAGCGTATTATCTGCAACTTTTATCGGTTTGATTGGTTCAAACCAAGTTTTGAAGCTTTGCAGACTAACGTTATCTCTGATGACTTCGAGGCATCGTTCCCAAACTTCTTCGTGCGATTGGATCATTTAATTATGTTTTTCAAATTTCAATTCAGAGCTTAGAACAAGCTCCAAATAAGTGCAATGTGATGTCAATTTGGCGCTGTAAGAAGCCCCATTCTTGAAGAAGCAAATATTGACTAAAAAAATGAATAAAAAAACGATTACCCTATTGATTATTTGAAATATTTTACTTGATAAGCGAAATATCAATATTCTCTGAAATCCGCGTCTAATCTAAGTTTATAGTGATTTACAAAACACAAAATATACTTTAAACAACTGACCTTCAATACACTAGTTTTATATCGATAATCAATCACATGAGGCGTATGAAAATCGCTAACTACTCGTATCGATTTAAACAATCTGTAAGCGTTCTCTTAACCTCCTGCTTCAAATGCGCTGGTTTTAAAACTTTTACGTGCTGACCAAAACTCAAGATGGTATTTATCACCTCAAACGTCACAATTAAATTCAAGGATATTAACATGCTATCATTTTCCGATCTTAATATCTTTTGACTTGGATGTAAAGGCTGTGTCAAAATATAGGGGGCATAATCGGAGGTGAATTCTAACTCAATCGTTTCTGGCAAATCATCCGTTACTGTAATTCCCAACGAATGTTCAAAAAATGCGGATGCGTTAAATTTTGGCTGACCTTGAAATCGTTCATCCAACTCTACTAAAGATTCTAACCTATCCAAGCTGAAGGTCTTCAGTTTATCATTCGCAGCATCTTTTCCAATTACATACCAGCGGCTTTTGTACTCCTTTAATATAAAAGGTTCAAAATTGTAATCCCTTATCTCCTCACCCTTAAATTTCTTATACGATAAATTGACCCGATGTCTTTCGGTACACGCCCTATATAATGGCTGTAAAAACTCACTCCCTTTATAATCACCAACCCTTTCAAATTGAATTACCTCATTGTCACGATGATCAGAATTTACAGTAGATATTTTCATTCGATCAAAAATCTTCTCAATGGCCGAATCAAATTGTTTAAAAAGTGGGATATCCCTAAATTGATACAAGGTTTCTGCCGCGGCCCGAATAGCATTTAAATCATCCTCATTCAGCGGAACTTCCGAGATGGTAAAATCAGGATCTTCATAAAAATAGCCCCCATGTTCTTTACTGAATTTGATGGGCGCATAATACCCCAACTCGCCTTCGTTGCGCATTGCCCAAATATCCTTGTCTATGGTTGACATGGAAATGTGTTCACCATCACTTCCATATAATGTCTCCTCACAAGCATAGCGCAGATCATCCTTTGCGGGAAAGGCTTTACTTCCTCGATTTCGTATACACCGATCTATGATTCGATATCTTAAGAGGGCAAATTTGTTCGCGGGCATAATGCAATTGTAAAGAGCAAAGATGTCAATGGCGATGATTATAGCATGAATTATATTCTACTTTTAAAGTAACATATTCATTTATCTTTGCACTCGTTTTGGCCTCGTAGCTTAACTGGATAGAGTCCTTGACTACGAATCAAGAGGTTGCAGGTTCGAATCCTGCCGAGGTCACTAGATGATAAAGCCTTGTTGCGCTAGCGACAGGGCTTTTTTCATTGAGTAAGCCAAGCTTGCTTGAGCGAAATGAAAATGGAAAAAGACCGAAAGTAGCGAGGCGACTTAGACTTGATCCATTTCTTGGACGAAGCAGGATCATGGAAAAATACCGAACATCATTCAATAAAAACAACTGTTCATTGGATGATTGGAAATTTATATTTGCAGCCTGAATTGGCCCCGTAGTTCAACTGAATAGAATATCAGATTTCGGCTCTGAGGGTTACAGGTTTGAATCCTGTCGGGGTCACCAGGTGATGAAGCCTTGTTGCGTTAGCGACAGGGCTTTTTTCATTGAATGGGCCAAGCTTGCTTGAGCGAAATGAAAATGTAAAAAGACCAAAAGGAGCGAAGCGAATTAGGCTTGACCCATTTCTCGGATAAGACAGGATCATGAAACAATCCTGTCCGGGTCACGCAAATAAAAAGCCCAGAACATTAATTCCGGGCCTATATATTATAATAAACTCACAACAATGGAAATTGCAAGGGTGTCAAACTAACCCTTCTTAATCTTATTAGCAATCACAGTGGCGCTTTCTATTTTCTTGAGTTCCTTTTCAATCTCTTTTGTATCTGTCCCAATAAGGTCTTTTAGCTTGCTTTGAAGCACCAATATTTCGGTCAAATCCGATTCATACAGCTCCAACTGAGTTATTGTAATATTGTCTTCGCTGGTTTTCTTGAGGCTGGCTCTGACGCTAGTATGATCTTCTTTAATATCATCTAATTGTGATGAGAAGGCAATTTGATAAGCCGCATGCAGATGTTTCTGCCGTTTTACAAATTCCTCATTACCCATAATTGATTTTTGCTCAGTATTAAGCATATCAGCTTTATTCTTGACTGACTTTAGGAGTCGATTCTTGGTATTACGATCCTTGATCATTTTCTCAACCTTAGGGATTTGACCATTTGGATAGGACTCGTCTTTCTTAGTGTTTGCCGCAACTCGATACATGCGCAATGCTTCTTCAAAATCGTTTGTTTCTAATGCTTGATCAGCCTTCCTAATACTTGCCTTGTACTCTTCCAAAATCCTTTGCTCCTCTAACCATTCCTTGTGTCCTATTGGCGTTTCCATCCAAAGCACAATTTCTTGCTCACAGCGCAAATAACTTTTGTCCCCAAACTCTCCGTGAGGCACGATCATGGTTGGTATGGACGAAGAGTATTGATTTCCTACCACAACAGTGCGCGTATCATTCCATGATTTCATTAAGGGAACGATTACTTCATGCTTGGTCATTTTTTTCAGAATGCCATACTTCACATCACCAACCACGGAATTTGAATCGGGCATTTGCAGATTGGCGAAAAACTCAGTCACCTTTTGCTCTTCATCAATACGTTCTATTTCCAGTCCAGTGCCCATTTCTCTTTTCAATCTGTACGCTAACACACCATGTTGAAAGCGCATCATGTCTTCGTATTCCACATCACTCATATTGGTATATGAAATCTTCCATTCACCGTGATACATTCCCTTATCATCAAAGGCACCAACAACATTTAGCTTCTTATAAACTCCAGTTGGCTCTATTGGATCGTAGTTATAATTAAAGGCATTTTTAAATGTATTTCTATAGAAAGAAGCGGTTGCCAGTTTGGTATCCTTACCATCTATTGTAATTCGATTTGTCCAAAGCCCCATTCTTTGCCCGTCTTTGTATGGACCGGTGACTGTTTCAGAGTTTTCACTGTCCATTCCCTTAATGGCACAAACCCATGGTGCCGATTTTTTACCATCAACATATGTTCCTGAAATTAACACCGAACATTCGCCCCTACCTGCTATTTTCAGTGTATCGCTATAAACAAATCGACCAACAAAAACTCGCTGTAGCTTATCGTTTTCTACGTAAGTATATTCCGCATTTCCCACTCCATAGGCACCTTTATACGATATGAAATTTTGCCCGATTGATTTTAGAGATACTGCGATTAAAACAACGGAAATAAGTAAGGTAGTCTTCATACTTCAATGATACTGGTATTTGTAAACTGCAGCAATAACAATTAAAACTTAACTCGCCATTGAACCTTCACCTCAGTGCGAGTTGGACCGTCAATTACGTTCAATCCACTACCACTTGTCTTGCGATTTGAATAGAATGTTTGAGCAAATCTTACCGTCAAATCGCTCCAGCGGCTGATGTCATATCCAACAATAATGTAGGCTCTACTTCCTCGATAATAATATGCGGGAACACTAAAGCTATAAAGCACATCATGTTCGTAGGCATAAATTCTGCTATCGTAGCCATCAGTGTCAAAAAGAGCATACCTAAGTTTTATCTGATACTTGGCTGGCCATTTTGGTTTAAAAACCACATCCTGATAAATAAGCCAACCATTTTGTGAATCACCTTCTGGTAAATCTACATGCACATATTCTATTCTGTTTCTTAAACTAAGCACCTTATTTAAGGTTAGTTGCCAGTTTATTCTATACCAGTGCCTATATCTCAAACCAATCTCATCAGTTGGCTGCTCACTCAGGTCAAACCCTTCTTGTTTGTCTTCGAAGCGATATCTGACATATGAGCTAAATCTGCGACTTGGTTTAAACTCCAACTGAGCCAAATATTCATTGCTGTCTTAGTAATGTTCTATCGTCTTACCATTAAGGTCAACAATGAACGAATAAGGGTATCATTCGGTATTGGGCTTATCGCATTCAATGTCAAACCCGATATAGTATTGTCGACCGAGATTATCAAAACTAAACTTTGGTGGGGTATTGGCATCCTGCTAACACCCCACGACTGGTTGTATAATGTTAGTACTGGTCCAGCGCTTTTAATAAAATATGAGAAGAACGAATTGGCGAAAAAACTTTTTGTTGGCACTAACTAACCTGAAAAGCTTCAGGAAGCAATTCACGCTAACTTTCATTCATAAAGCATTCTGAAAGCTACATTTGTGAGGTAAAAAACAATTTATGGCATCTACTTCGGACTTTAAAAATGGCCTCACGTTCAACTGGAACAACGACCTGTACACCATCATAGAATTTCTTCATGTTAAGCCTGGTAAAGGACCGGCTTTTGTAAGAACAAAACTGAAAAGCATCACCTCAGGAAAGGTTTTGGATAACACCTTCCCATCAGGATCTAAAGTAGATGAAGTTCGTATTGAGCGCAGGCCTTATCAGTTCTTATATAAGGATGATCAGGGATATCATTTCATGCACAACGAGACGTTTGATCAAATCTTCATTCAAGAAGCTCTTATCAATGGTGCACCTTTTCTAAAAGATGGTGAAGAGTGTGAAATCGTTTTTCATGCTGAGGAAGAGAGACCTTTATTTTGTGATTTACCAGCCAAGGTGGCATTGCAAATCACCTACACCGAGCCAGGAATTAAAGGAGATACTGCAACGAACACAATGAAGCCTGCAACACTTGAAACTGGTGCCGAAATCAGAGTTCCTCTATTTATCAATGAAGGAGAGATGATCAAGGTGGATACGCGAAATGGTTCGTACTCAGAACGAGTGAAATGAAACTAGACCGATCCCGGACTCTTATTGAGCTTAGTCAGCTGTTAAACTGCGAATTTGTTGGTGAAGTAAATCTTTTTGCGTCAGGAATCAACGAAATTCATTTGGTTGAACCCGGGGATATCGTATTTGTAGATCATCCAAAGTATTTTGATACGACTTTGAATTCAGCGGCTACGGTTATCATTATTAATAAAATGGTGGAGTGCCCAGCTGGCAAAGGTTTATTAATTCATGATGAACCATTCACTGCATTTAATGAGCTTATAAATCATTTTAGACCATTCGAATTTTCGCAACATAGAATTGATCCGACATCGGTAATTCATCCTAAAGCAAAAGTGCACCCAACTGCTAGTATTGGGCCTAAGGCAGTTATTGGCTCCAATGCAATCATCCATGCCAATGTCAGTATTGGTCATCATTGTTCGGTTGGTGAAAACACAATTATTCATGCGAACACGACCATTGGTAGTGATGCGTTTTACTATAAAACGCGTCCGGAAAAATTTGAAAAACTCATTAGCTGTGGTCGTGTAATTATTGAAAAGGATATAGAAATCGGAGCTAATTGCACGATTGATAGAGGGGTAACTGGAGACACTGTAATTGGCGAAGGCACTAAGTTTGACAACCTAGTGCATATTGGACACGACACGAAAATTGGGAGGCAGTGCCTTTTTGCTGCTCAGGTAGGAGTTGCAGGTTGCGTAACTGTTGAAGACAAGGTAACCATGTGGGGTCAAGTTGGCTGTATAGCCAACGTCACCATAGGTTCAGGTGCAGTGATCTTAGCAAAATCGGGAATTGGGAAGTCACTTAAAGGGGGTAAAACATACTTTGGATCCCCTGCCGGTGAAGCGCGTAAAAAGCTGAAGGAGCTCGCGACTCTTTCGCAACTGAGTAAGTAAGTTCCTTTAAAAAGAATATTTGGAATTGGATTGAGTGAAATTTCAAAAGGAGTAGACGTAAGCAGGTTAAGAGTTAGTGAGTTCAAATTGAACACGCTACTGGAATTGACAAATGCGATCAAAAACAACTTACCTGAATCTGAGCTTTTCATCCTATTCAATATATTCTAGAACACCAGTTTATATAGGAAAAGGGCTGATTTTTCTGCGCGAAGGCTATAGCTAGAGCCATGCATTATCGTATGGTGTTAGCAAGGACGAAAATTCGATTAGTGTAGATGAAGATTTAGGACATTTTAAGGACATTACTGTCATGGAAATGATAGGCAGCGAGCAATCCAAAAGCTTTGATGTTGTCATTCCATTTTTTCACCAAAAAAGCATTATTGCATATGTGCTTTTAGGAGACTTAGATGAACAAGAATTAAAGGTTAGCCCAATAATCAAACATCTGCCTTTCATACAAACTTTAGCCAATATTACAGCGGTTGCGTTAGAAAACAAGCGATTGACAGAGAAGAATTTACGTCAGGAGTTGTTGAATCGTGAATTGGAAATGGCCTAGGAAATGCTACTTCCAAAATCTCTTCCAAATGATGATAAGCTGCAAATTGCGGCATCCTGCCATTCGCACCAAAAAATTGGAGGCGATTTCTATGATGTAATTCGTGTTTCTGATGATGAGTTTTACATCTGCTTAGCTGATGTAAGCGGCAAGGGAATTTCTGTCGCAATTCTCATGGCCAGCTTTCAAACAAGCTTACGAAGTAACGTTCAAAAGGTTAGAGCTTTGGAGGATATCATTGTTGACCTAAATGATAGAGTTTGGTCTAACGCACAAGGTGAGCGATTCATCACTATGTTTTTAGCTCATTATAACGCCTCAACACGCGAGTTGAAATATGTCAATTCAGCACATCCTCCGCCGCATCTGTTGAACAATGGAAAGCTTGTTAAGTTAATAGATGGTTTTGTCGGATTAGGCATGTTTGAAGAGTTCCCAACACTCAATATCGGTTCAGTTACATTAAAGGGCGATGCGATAATGATTGCATACACGGATGGTCTTACCGAATTGGAAAATGAAGCTGGAGGAGTCCCCTTTGATGAGGCGGCATTAGATCGACTTTTTCAAGATCAATCTGTCTATACGATAAGTGGGTTAAACGTTCGAATATTTGAAGCGCTTGACAAACATCGGGGTAGTATGGAATTCCATGACGATGTGGCTTCAGTAAGCTGTCGCTTCCTCTGATTTCCCCTCATGGTAAATTTCGATTGCCACTAGAATGGCAAGAAATCCCCAAAAAGGCACATTGGCTTTATCTAAATCGAGGTAGTTGTTTAGCACTCCATGAATAAGATAGGTGCACCATCCTAGGAAAGCTCCCATTAGTATCACTTTCAATTCACGATTTTTCAGTCGATGATAAAGTGTGATGAATTTATATATTGCTACTAGAATAATCGCAAGTAAAGTCAATAATCCAAAGACTCCCATTTCCGCCAGCGGACCGAAGTATTCGCTATGTGCATTTCCTAAATTCCCAAAGTTTGTACTGATAATTGTCAGTTGAGAAGAATGCTGATATGGCGCGTATTTAAACTTGTAAGTACCTGGACCAAACCCCATCAAAGGCTTTTCTTCGAACATACGGAGTGCTGCACTCCATCGATTTATTCGTTCTAAATTACTCGCATCGGTAGCCACATTGCTAATAGAGTTTACGTGTTCGGCTAAATCATCTGATGAGTCTTGACGATTTTGCTCCAGTTTCATCATGATTTGCTCTTCAAAGGCGAAATATCCAACACCAACCGACACAAGCATGAGCCCTATGATCCAAAGCCGTACGCGGAATAATAATATCGCCATTATACCAAGTGCACCAATTAAGCTAACCCAAGCCGCACGGGTATATGAAAAAATGATTGCTGCCGTTAGTAATAGCATGATCACGGTTACAACCACCTTCGTGGTAACAGTCAAATTCTTACTCCATAAATATGCCCAGGCAATAGGATAGTACATGGCTAAAATGGCACCATAACTTGTGTGGTCCTTAAAGAACGGTTGCATAACCCAATGTGCAGGTTTCGAAGCGAAATTATGAGTGGAATGAACTATGACCGTATATAAGCCCACAAGGGTTAGCGGCACAATATAAAACCATAGGAATCGCCTAATATTATCAGGGTTCTTAAAGACTTGAGTCGCAATGAAAAAGAAACCAATGACATACCATAGTCTTGAGAGAAAGAATTTAAAGGAAACCATTGGCTCCTCACTCGAAAAAATGGTGATAAACACCCAGCCTAGATTCAATAGAACAACAATGGATAATGGGTGAAACAATATTCGAGAATCATAGTCCCCGTCATAAAATACGCGGAACAAAAACACTAGCATCAACCCAAATATCAGCGGTTCGGTGGGTAGTGATAGACCCAGTCCACCGGGCAAGTCTTCAAATGCTACAGAAAGAGGCGTTAAGATTGTGATGAGCATAAAAAGCCAATCTAAGCGAAACAAAGCAAGCGCCACAATCGCTAGAACAATGGGGAGTACAACAATCCAAAACTGTTCAAAGAAGATGAAAAGCCCAAGACTGGCAATAAAGGCAGCACCGATCAAATATAACCATCGCGTAATATCCGCTTGTGTTAGCATCAACAGCTAATGTCTACTTTATTTTCCTGAAATTCTCTAAGGCAATGATGCCGAGAATTGTGAGTAAGAAAGCTGAAAACGTACTCACCAATACGATAAGCCAACGAATCGGATAGGCCTTCTTTTCTGCCGGCCAAGCCCGATTCACAACAAATTTAGTACTAATGGATCGTGTTGCGTCAGCTTTTGTTTCTTCATACTTAGCTCGTAAGAGAGCCAATTGTTCACGTTCAAATTCTAGATTTTCTGTAAGCGACATATAAGCGCTACCGTATTCTGCAAAAATCTCCAACTTCTTTTCCAATTGTTTAACTACCGATGTATTTCCCTTTGCAAGTGCTTCGTAGTATGCTTTTGTCAATTGCTCTACTTCCACTTCAAAATCGGTAAGCCCCTTTTTTCTAATAGCTGTTAAGGAGTCATCCATACTCTTCATATATGTCTGCATGCTTTTGTATTCATCCTCGATAATTCGGAGACCAATCACAGCTCTTTCCTGTTGCATTCGAGTCCGAACACTATCCAATCTATTTGAAATGTCGTTGGCTATTAGTGCTGCGGTGTCTTTGTTGTGATCTAGCACATCAATGCGCACCGAATTAAACTCTGTTCGCTTAAAGGTCACATTGTCTTGATACTGTTTCACCGTATTTGTCAACGCAAAACTCTCATCACTCTTAAAGCCATAGTGCTCCATTAAATTGTACTTATCTCGAATGTATCCACTGATATCATCCGAATTCAAAATTTGCAGCAGTTGTTCAGCTTGCTCTTCTTCACCAAAGGCATTGATATCTAGCTTTCCCGTAACATCATTTGTCATCAGGGATTTTGAAATGGAGTTGGTCGAAGCGGGAAACAGAATTACTGTACTCAGAAACTTCTCTTGAATCATCAAAGAGACTAGAGCTGAAATAATTGCAGCAGCAATGGTTATCGTAATTATTGGCTTTTTATAGCTGTATAAAAAGATAAGTAAATTGGTCGAATCAAAGCTTTTCTGGTAGTCTTTATCTTCCATAATTCAGATTAAATAAGAGGTATAAACCCCATTGATTTGGGGCGTCAAAGGTAAATATTAAGCCATTCGAGAACGCTTAACGTAAAAAGGCATTTTAAATTTTTCAGGTGTTTGAAGGAAGCAACGTTTTCATGTCTGATTTCTTCCATGCTAAAGACATTAAAAGAGCCAAGGCAAGCGCACAACTCACCAATAGTTTGTTGATTTCACCCAAGTCGGCATTGGAAATAAAATAGGTTACAACAATCATAATGAACCAACCTGGCAAAGCCCTTATAAGCCAATCAAGGTGGGATTTATTTGTCACGCTTGACGCAAAAAACAACTGGGTTAGTGCCATAACCAAAAGGCTACTAAAACTTGCAATGGCAGCACCTTCAGCGCCCATGCTTGGAATCAACATGAGGTTCAATATAAAATTGACCAATACAGCCCCAGCGGAAATCCAATTTAAAAGGCCAAGCTTGTTGGCAGCAGTTAACAGGGTACCAAAAACATATCCAACACAAATGAAAAGAAATGACCCCATTAACCATCGAAAGGAAATGGCTGATGCGGCAGCCTCTTGATCATACAAAATGCTCATGCAAGCTTCACTATTGAAATATACGACAACAACAGCCAAGCCGGCTGGATAAATCAAATATCTTGCTCCCTGATCTACCAGTAAACCTATCTGGTCTCGGTTTGATTGCGAAAGAAGCTTAGCAAATATGGGAAGCAACATTCCTGCGTACAGAAATGCAAAACTATTACCCGCATCAATGATTCGATAGGCCTGAGCATAGATGCCAGCCTCTTTTAAACCATCTACTGCCAATCGTTCTATCATTATTCCATCAAGCTTATTATAGGCTGTCATAAGCAGTATCAAAAGTGCATATGGCCATGTTTGAATTATCATGGCCTGTCCATTTTTCAGGGAAAAATCAATTTTGGGAAAACGATTCGCTTTTGGTGTGAAAAACAAGGCTACAGCAATACCAATGACATATGATGCCGCTTGAAATATGACAAACCATTCAATCTGAAAGCTTTGATTACCGAACCATAAAATGCAGCCAATGCCGGCAACAAGGACCAACCGATCCACTACAGACACTACGCTATCTTTTATAAACAATTGTAATCCACTCAAGTTTGCTCGCAGAAGCAAGAGAAAAGCAGACAAAACATGATTGAGCATGATCCAAGCAATGAAGTACCAATAGCGACCTTCAAATCCGATAATCCATGCCGCGATTACCGTCACAATCATATAAACTCCAGCTAGGATTAGCTTCAGTGGGATCAGGGTAGGCATATTAGCAATACCAGACTCAGCATGCTCTGCCACTTTAATTTTCTGGAAATTATTGATCCCCATATCCAAAAACACATTGAAGAGAAACGTAAAATTGAACATGGCGTAATACAGACCATAATCACTTGTTCCAACTGCATTCTGAATTCCCACTTCAATACCAAAAACATATATCGGTTTGATCAATAAATTGAGAGCAATTAAAAAAACAAGGTTGGCTGAAAAATTTTTCTTCATTCTTTCCGTTGGATGACATACCTATGCCGTGGAACAAATTACGTCCAATTAAACTAAATCGTATTTCATGAAACCCTTCATTTTTTACAATTTTCATTGTTTCTAATCTTCTCCTATTTCATTCATGCAATCAATGCAAAGCTATGGATGACCCGAATTGCATATGCACTTTGCAATATGACCCCGTTTGCGGATGCGACAACAAAACCTACGGAAATGCATGCGCAGCACAGTGCGCCAATGTAGAATTTGAAAAAGGCGAGTGTTCTCTATGACGCACAATTACTTACCCACCTTCAATTCACAGTTTATCCAAAAGGAAGGTGAGTTCTTGTTTCGAAACATACCTTCGTAAGATGCGTATTGCGGTTAATACCCGGCTTTTAATTCCCAATAAACTAGATGGTATTGGGTGGTTTACTCATGAAGTAATGCAGCGTTTGGTAAAAATGCGACCTGAGGATGAGTTTCTCTTTCTATTCGACAGAACGTTTAGCGATGAGTTCATTTATGGCGAAAATGTGTGGGCAAAAGAGCTGTTTCCGCAGGCAAGACATCCACTCCTCTACCGAATGTATTTCGAATACAGCATACCAAAAGCCTTAAAACAGTGGAAGGCAGATTTATTCTTTTCGCCCGATGGATTTTTGAGTACAAAAACGAGAGTGCCCCAAATACCTGTAATTCACGACATCAATTTTGAGCATCGGCCTGAAGATTTGCCAAAATCCTACGCGAGCTATTACCGTTCTTATTTCCCTCGCTTTGCTCAGAAAGCCGAGAAGATCATAACTGTTTCTGATTTTTCAAAAAAGGACATATGCGACACCTATAAAATTGATTCTGCCAAAATTCATGTAGCCCACAATGGTTGCAACACAGCTTATAGACCATTAACAAGTGTAGAAAAAACGGGTGCGCGCGGCCGCTTCGCAGACAACAAGCCTTATTTCATATTTATTGGCAACTTCTCTTTCCGAAAAAACATTCATGGAATAGTAAAAGCGTACGATCAATACAGACGAACAGGTGGCACATCTAAGTTCGTGTTTGTGGGCAATCCGCTCTGGCATTACAAAGAAATGGACGATGCCTTGGCTTCATCTATGTATGCCGATGACATTATTTTTCCTGGGCGTTTAGAAATAGAGGATCTCGTCTTAGCCCTTGGCAGCTCACAGGCGCTACTCTTCCCATCTTACTTTGAAGGATTTGGAATACCGGTCTTAGAAGCATTTGCCGCAGGGACTCCTGTCATTTGCAGCAATGTCACCTCCTTGCCAGAGGTAGCAGGAACGGCTGCCCTTTATGCCGAACCAGAAGACATTGAAGGTCTATCTGTACATATGCATACGATCGAAAAAAATAATTCAATATCTACAAAGCTTATCCAGCAAGGGATTCAGCAGAAAAACAAGTTTTCGTGGGACTCTACTGCGAACAAAGTAAATGATACGTTGTTTCATTAATGGAACCACTTAGAACCATAAGGTTAGGCCATTCAAAAACAAAAGATGTGGTGGTTGATTGTATGCGCCCTCATATACTTGTTTATAAGTGGAGGGTGCATACTTCTTTCTAGTCCTTGCGTAATTCCACAAATTCATCTGTGTTTCTTCTCACACGCTTCGCTTCCTTGATTGCCTCAGATCTTCCCAAATAGAACCATCCTAAGTGTAAATCATCACCTTCAAGATTTAGATATTCCCGCATTTCTTTATGGTTCGTAAACGTTCCCGTACTCCAGTATCCTGCCAAACCAAGACTGCTTGCATGTAATGCCACATTCTGAACGGCACAGGCAACAGCACTAATTTCCTCCCATTCCGGCACTCTCTTTTCCACATCTCTTTGCATTACTATCGCGACAATGGCACATGATTGTTTTGCTTTTTGTTCAAGCTTAGCAATCTTAAACTGGATAGCCTCCCCATCATTTCCAGATTTTTGAATCAGCTCAATTTGCATTACTGTTAAAGCTGACATCCCCTTATCCATGAACACAACAAACCTCCATGGTTGTGTCAATTTATGAGTTGGCGCCCACCTGGCGGCTTCCAAAAGTTTTAGAATCTCTTCTTCCGAAATGCTAGAGTTTGCATCAAACATTTTAGGAAAGACTGAGCGCCTTTTCTTAATCCAAGCAATGGATTCAGTCGGATCTATGTTCATCAGGAGAGGTTAAAATCAAAATTCATCCCCAAATATCTACTAATGGTCTAAATATCAACCTAAAAAATACTTTAGACATAATACATCCCGTTTTACTGTCAAATCTTAACAAGGTTTTTGGGGTGCTTCGCCGGAGATGCTGTCTTACACGACAAGCATTCTCCGGTTTTTTATGAGAAATAATTTAAACTTAACATTACCCGCCTTGTTGTTGCCAAGGCAGATTGATAATCTTGCTATATGGATTACATCATCGTCATTTTAGTCGCTTTCGGAGCATCAATGCTCACCTTCTTTAGCGGCTTTGGTTTGGGTACAATGCTTACACCTGCCTTCATTCTCTTCTTTCCGCCTGAAATTGCCGTGGCAGCCACGGCCATTGTCCATTTTCTTAACAATTTATTCAAACTCACACTGATTGGGAGCCATGCCGTAAAAAGCATCGTACTTGGATTTGGAGTGCCAGCGATAATTGGAGCCTTTTTTGGCGCGAAATTCTTGGGATGGCTATCAAAGGTTGATGTTGGCAATACCATTTCGATTTTCGGATTAGTAGATACACCTATCATTAACCTAGCTCTGGGCTTAATGATTGTATTATTCTCGCTTATTGAACTAATTCCGTTTCTAAAAAAACTCGAATTCAGCAAAAAATGGCTGATTCCAGGTGGAGTAATAAGTGGGTTTTTTGGCGGTCTTTCGGGTCATCAGGGAGCATTGCGCAGCGCATTTCTCATCAAGTTTCCACTAACTAAGGAACAGTTTGTTGCCTCGGGTATTGTAATCGCGTGTTTTATAGACACTATGCGCATTGGCACCTATGCTTTCGATTTCGATTTTACCACCATAATGGATTCCATGGGCTTGATGACAGTTGCTACCCTATCTGCATTTACTGGAGCTATAATTGGGAAAAAGCTAATGAAAAAAGTCACCATTAGCTTCCTACAAAACATGTTAGGTATCATGATGATAGGCATTGGAATTGCCCTTGTTTTAAATCTCATTTAGAATTTCGTTCCGATTTCTAATTTGGTGAAGCAAATTGTGTGTTGACTGTTACATTTACGATATGAAATCAGGTGAATATGTCGTTCTAGGATTTGTAGCACTCATGTTACTATCGTTTTTCAGCCTCTACATATGGTTTCAAGTAAAGCGTATCAGGCGCAATAAGGAGAAGAAGTTGAACGGGAAAAACAGCTAAAATGCCAGACATTAATTTAAAGGCTGAACTCGAAAAAGCACAGGTAGAATTATCTCAAAACGCAATTGTGAGAGAAGTTCAACAACTGTTGAATGCTGACGCTGTCAATGAATCATTAATCTCAGAGCGCATTTACAATAAGAGCATTTCAAATGGCGTCGATTCAGTAATCTTAGAACTTCTTAATCCTTCACTGATATTTGATTGTGAGGCGGTTGAAGCCATCTGCACTAAGTATCGTTTACAATTTTTAGATAGCACTTCATTCAAAGGCGGTGCACCAGCAGAGGCCATTCGAAAAGTCAAGCACATTGAATCTTCTACCGGATTGCGATTTACTAAGTTTAGAGTTTTGGCTCTTGCTGGTCGCTTCAGATTGAAAACCAACAAAAAAGATCCAATGCTATTCGCAGAATTGCCAAATGGGCGATTTTATTTCATCTGCCAGTGGGATAATGCATTGAACATAAGTGAGCGCCTTCTGCAATATCCATACAGGCACATGGGCATATGGGCCGCTATTTCCACTCCACTTGGCGCCTTGATTGCTTTGCTTGTACCCATGCAATTTACGGATGGCAAAGCCGAATTTTTCTATCGCTTCTTCATGTTTAATATGAGCTCGGCATTAATCATGACGTTGGCGATTATTACTGGTATTATGTAATCAAAAGACTTCAGCAAAAATGTTTGGAACAACAAGTTCTTACCTTAGATATTTAACAGCGATTTCCCTACTCGTTGCCCTAACTTTCAGTTTTGGTTGTAAACAAAACACCAAGCAATCTGGAGGTGATTGTTATTACGAAACGGTTGAAACTTTAGCCGAGGTGATAGACATGCGGCCGCACCCTGATGGTAATGGTAAAATTGCCATCATCTTAGATTTTAAGGCCAGCTTACTCGCGCTCGAAGACCAAGAATTGGGCGATCTTAAGAATTACCAAATTGATGATAAATTCTTAAAGCGGAACCACATTGACATGGGAAACAAATATTCGGTAACGGTCTGCGAATTGACCAAAGGAAACTGTGAAACAAAGCTCACTGTAGCCTTTGACCACGGCTTTCAATAGCCTTCAAACCCTGCGCTTTAAACTAGATCTATCTATGGCTGCTCTTACAATTGTAGCGCCTAGAAAAAATAAAAAGGCTGTGGGTGTATATTGCATCCAAAAGAAAAGAATACAGATGGCTAGCGTTGGAATGAAAGCTCTCATAGCCCGTTCCATCCGACATAGTTTGCTGCTGTTGGTAATATGCAGCGGCCATTGAAATGACAAAAAAGAGAAGCATAATAGGTGGAAAATGAACTGCAAAGTATCCTTTGGTTCAAAGTGAATATATTACCATACATTCCCCCAATTGATAATTAGATTTATCAATATCTCGTCATCCTGATCATCAATAAAGTCATCCAGCTCTTGCATGGCGATAAATATATGACTGTGAAATGCTCCAAAATCAGATAATCTGCCTATTGGTTTTTTTATTCTCTTTGAACTGAATTGATCCAGAATCAAATCATAAACGGAATTAAGGCAGGTGACACGCTCGCCCTGGCTAAGGGCATTACGCTGGTTGAGAGTCAAAAACCCGAACACCGAAAGCAAGCCTTTGAACTTGTCAGCGCGCTGTATGACCACAGAAAGGATAGCATCCGATTGGGTATTACAGGCATACCAGGAGTTGGTAAAAGCACTTTTATTGAATCCTTAGGTACACACATAACAAAGCAAGGATTAAGACTGGCTGTGCTGGCAATCGATCCAAGTAGTTCGAGAACTGCAGGGAGCATACTGGGTGATAAAACACGCATGGAAGAATTGAGTCGCAATGAAATGGCCTTCATTCGTCCAAGCCCATCTAGCGGAACACTCGGTGGCGTATCTGCACGCACGCGAGAGTCTATGCTAATGTGCGAAGCAGCAGGATATGATGTGATTCTAATTGAAACCGTTGGCGTGGGACAAAGTGAAACGGAAGTCATAAACATTACCGACACCTTCATTATGTTGGGTATGCCCGGCACTGGCGATGAGTTGCAAGGCATTAAACGCGGCATTATGGAAACGGCCGATCTCATTGTCATAAACAAGGCCGATGGAGACAATGTGACACCAGCAAAAAGAGCAAAAAGCCAAATTGAAATGGCCCTGCACCTTTTTCCTGCAGCCGAATCCGATTGGGGACCGAAGGTCATGTTAGCCTCGGGCCTGCATGGTAATGGAGTCAAAGAATGCTGGAACAACTTAGTTGATCGACAATCTACCATCAACAACAACGGCTGGCTTTTGCAAAACAGAAAGAGGCAACAATCGCGTGCTTTCCAGCGCTTAGCAGAGTTAAGTATCTATGAGCAGATGATGCACCAGCTAAATCACCAAAAGGAGTTATCCTTGATTCAAGCGGAGCTTCAGTCTGGGGAAATCAACGAGTTTGAAGCTACGTTGAGCCTGCTTCAACTAATTTCTTGAGACTGAGTGCTTGCAGCGAGCACATCCGACTAGAAATACTAAATAAGCACTGCCCAATACTCAATGTTCAATGATTTCATAGCATGTCAGTCTGAGCTTCTGCTGCAAGCAGAATGGTCGAAGACAGAATGCGGCAACCGTAATTTTGAGAGAATAAAATATCGAAATAGTTTCCAGCGCACACTTCGACCAGCTTCCTTTGGCCGTGCTCAGTGTGAGAAACTTTTTAGATTTCCATTTACGGCAGTATGTCAGTTCGAGTGTTTCAGACCAAAGAGATGAAATGTATCGCGAACCAATTCCTTTGGTATAAAAATGAAAAAGAAGATGACGAATGTTTCGCATCAGATCATTGAACTTATAATCATTGCATCCGATCCAATAGTTCTAAGCAAGACAAGTCGAGGTCAATATTGAATGCATGCAACGTTTCTTTTTGTGCTATCAATAAGTTTTGAATTCTTCTAGTTGTTTGATTGTTTGATTTGATCCTTATAATTTTAGAAGGATGCCCCCAAATCATTGAAAATCAAAGAAATCAGAATCGAAAGTTACAATTACGAATTCATTCTTTTTGGCATAATCCCAAATCTCTCGATCAGAGGCGTTTTCCAACCCTAAGTGTCGAACCTGAGCCGAACCCTCAAAATCACTTGTAACTTCCTTTATTATTCTATGCGAAATATTCTGGTCGAATAATCGTTTGATGAGGCAATACCTAGGCGACTAGCATGCGCAGCCGAATACATTAAACAGGCATTAATTTTTACTCGAGTCAATTCAGGAAAGTCAGAAAGAATATCGTCTGTGGACATACCGTTAGCTAGACAATTCAGCACCTCACAAACAGAAATCCTACTTCCAATTAGAATTGGCTTTCCAAATCTCTTATTTGGATCTATTTCAATGTGCTCTGACAAATTCATGTCTTAAAAATCGCAAATAAATTCAAGAATGCTAAAAATCAAAATACTCCATTGCCCATTCGATTGATAATGGTGTGAGTGATGGTAACGAGAACGCCAGCAGCCAATGGTCAATGGTCAACATGAAACGACTCATTTGGATTCAATTGCAAACTTCCTAATTCCTTCTTCCCTTTTCCTTCTTTCTTCTGACTTCTACCTTCTTCACTCTAACAGTCCTACTACTGCTGACTTCCTTTCAACCCGTTCAGACCCAGCCTCTTTCTTCGAAACTCTGCCTTAAGAATACCTACCGCCACTTCCGTAGGAACCTTGTCAAGCTTTTCGATCGTCTCTAAAATTGCGGTGCTAAAATCCATACTCGAACCACTGGCATCGGTTCTTTCTGCGGCATGACTTAACACCTTGAAGGTCTCTTCGCGGGCTACAGTAACTGCCTTCCAAGCCTCATTACTGATGTAGAGTTGCTGTGCTAAATTATGTTCAAATTCTTCCCGGATAAGTTTTAGAATTTCCGCCTGCATCTGCCGTGCACTCAAACCCGGTTTGTTGACTCGGAAAACCAATCTTTCGGGATGGATACGTTCCATAAACAAGATTAATCGCTCGTATGCCTGCATCTGTATTGGAAAGAAACCTTGCTCTTTATTCTCCCTCCATTCACGATCAAGTTTACGATTTTCGGCTTCGAAATACATTTTCAACCCGTAGTAAACTATTGCTACGAAAGCGGCAACAGCTGATAGGGTGACCAATGCCTCTATGATTATCTCTAGTGATGACTCCATAGTGCAAGTTTACATCTTGGAGTAAAATGAATAACCTGAAATCAATACTTAATTTCTCTGAAATCCCTGTAGAATATGGAATGCAGTGGCGCCAAGCAATTCATTAAATTTACCGATTAATTTAGCCCATGACGATATTATCAAATCGCATCGAAAATTTTGGAGAGTCCGCCACCATTGCTATGTCACAATTGAGCCGCGACCTTGCGGGCAAGGGTGTGGATGTGATCAACCTAAGTTTGGGTGAACCCGACTTTAACACGCCAGACTTCATCAAGGAAGCAGCAAAAAATGCTATTGATGAAAACTACACACACTATACTCCCGTTCCAGGATATTTAGACGTTAGAAAATCCATCGCTCTGAAACTGAAACGAGACAATGGCTTGGAGTATTCTCCCGATCAAATTGTAATAAGTACCGGAGCCAAACAAAGCATAATTAACACGGTATTGTGTTTGATCGATAATGGAGATGAGGTGCTTATTCCAGCTCCATATTGGGTTAGCTATAGAGAAATGGCTCTGTATTCCGAAGGCAAAGTGGTGCCAATAAAGGCGGAAGTTGAGCAAGGTTTTAAGATTACACCTGAGCAATTGGAGGATCATATAACCGACAAAACCAAGCTTTTCATCTTTTCGTCTCCCTCTAACCCTACAGGTGGCGGTTATACGGAAGCTGAACTAAGAGCACTTGGAGAAGTTTTTAAAAGACACCCCAAGATTCACATTATAAGCGATGAGATTTATGAGCATATAAGATATGTAGGCTCGCATTTTTCTATGGCAAGTATACCTGAACTATATGATCGAGTAATTACTGTAAACGGAGTGTCTAAAGCCTTTGCCATGACGGGGTGGCGAATCGGATACATTGCCGCTTCAAAACAGATAGCAAAGGCGTGCACAAAAATTCAAGGGCAATTTACAAGTGCACCTTCAAGCATTAGTCAGATGGCCGCTAAGGCTGCCATGGAATCGAATCCCTCTGAAATTAAATTCATGGTTGATGCATTTGCCATTCGCAGAAAAATCATGATCGATGGACTTTCGTCCATTCCTGGTCTTATTTGCAACGAACCGGAGGGTGCGTTTTACCTTTTCCCTAAGGTGAACTCTCTTTTCGGGTCCTCATTTGGAGCTCGCAAAATTGAAACTGCCCAAGACCTTTGTATGTATTTACTGGAAGAGGCGTACGTAGCGACAGTAGCTGGTTCTGCCTTTGGCGCAGACAAATACATACGGCTGTCTTATGCAGCATCTGAAGACACTTTGAAAGAAGCCATCCACAGAATTAGTTCCGCGATCTCGAAATTGGAAAGATGAACCCACAGAACATTTTAAAGGCAATAGACCAATTCAAAAATCTCAAGATTTTAGTCATTGGGGACGTCATTCTAGATGCATATTATAGCGGCAAGGTGAATAGGATATCGCCTGAGGCACCTGTTTCTATTTTAGATATTGAAAAGAAAGAATATCGTCTGGGTGGAGCCGCAAACGTGGCGTTGAATATTCAAGGACTTGGCGCATCGCCCATTTTATGTTCGGTCTTAGGTATTGATTTTGCCGGTAAGCAAATCCTCGAACTAATGAATAAACAAAGTTTGTCCATTGCAGGAATGAGTTCAAGTGCCGCTCGCATTACAAGTTTAAAAACGCGTTTGGTGAGCAATCATCATCAGTTACTCCGAATGGACGAAGAGCAAAACGATGTAATAGCAGACTTGGACCGCAAAAGCCTCATTGCTAGAATTATCGACCTGTTGAATAGCGAACAACCGGATGCCATCATTTTTGAAGATTACGATAAAGGGGTAATCAGTGCTGTATTGATTCAGGCAATAATTAGCGAGGCGCGAAAACGTAAAATCGCCATTACGGTTGATCCAAAAAGAAGAAATTTCCTTTCGTATGCTGGTGTTACTTTATTCAAACCCAATCTAAAAGAACTAAGAGACGGATTGAATCAACAAGACATCTCTTCTGATCCTGAGTCACTTTACCAAGCTTATAATTTCCTAAATGATGCGATGCCAACGGAAATGGTATTGTTCACTTTATCAGGAAACGGGATGTTCATTGCGAGCGAAAAGGAGAGCCACCATATTGAAGCACATCAGCGCAATATTGCAGACGTTTCTGGAGCTGGAGACACTGTTATTAGCGTTGCTACTTGTGCCTTGGCATCTGGACTGGGCATGCACGAAATCGCCTACATATCAAATTTTGCTGGTGGCTGGGTATGCCAATATCCTGGTGTGGTTTCCATTGATGCAAGAACGTTGAAGAACGAAATCTCGAAAATCACAGCATAGCAGTGGACGTCAGCGGCATTCGCGAAAAAATCAATCTAATCATCTACAGTAGCAAGGTTCGAAACCTGAAGTTATTGAAGATTGTATCATTTATCGTATCGCTCATAGCGATTGGTTCATTATTCGCTTATCACGGATTTGACCTTAATGATGAAACAAACAACATCATCCAAATCATTGTAGAGGCATCCTTTGGATACTATGTGTTTCATTACCTAACTAAGGTCTTTTACGACTTTGCTCCCAAAGAATTCATACGGCAAAACTGGTTTGAAGGCATCATGGTTCTTATCCTATTAAGTGAGGCTATTTTCCATAATCTTCTTGGCTTCACCGTCTTAGAAAACCTATTTGACTTTATTGGATTGAAGAGCGGTGGCGCACTCTCAGTAGTATTCCTGCAATTCTACTTAGCGGTTGTTGTCTTTTTTGAATTGAGTGATAAAACGAGTCTCACGTCCAACATCAAGCTCCATCCATCAACCATATTCATCTTCTCATTTTTAGTAATAATAACGGCAGGCACTGCACTTTTGATGATGCCCGAAATGACAGAGGGCACAGGAGGAATTCGATTTATTGACGCCCTTTTCACTTCAGTAAGTGCAACCTGCGTAACGGGGTTGGCAGCTGTTGACACCGCCACATTCTTTAGCCTAAAAGGACAATTCGTGATCATGATGTTGATGAAGCTCGGTGGATTGAACATTGTGTCGTTTGCCTACCTGGCAGCCTTCCTAAACCGTGCGGGCTTCGGCATGAAACAAGATGAAATTATCGAAGATTTTGTAACAAAAGGCTCGTTTTTTAATGCTAAAAAAATGCTCCTTAAGGTGTTCTCAATCAGCCTTCTCATTGAAATAATTGGTGGAGGTTTAATTTACCTACTCATAACACCTGAAATGCCATTTAAGACAGAAGGCGACAAAATTTTCTTCAGCATTTTTCATTCCATTTCAGCTTTTAACAATGGTGGATTTTCCACTGTTGATGGAGGTATGTTTGCCCCCTTTCTTCAAAAAGCCTACATCATTCATATTGTAGTCGCGGCACTTATTCTATTAGGCGCATTTGGATTTACAGTCTTGTTTGATTTATTCACCCCGAGCCTCCTGCGTGATAGACTTAAGCATGCATGGAAGACACCACACATGAGCACGATGTTGGCTGTTAGGACACATCTCATACTAATTGGCGTAACAGTGGTTTTATACCTCATTGCCGAATGGAACAATACTCTGAGTGATCAAAATTTAGTTGAAAGCACCATAACAGCTATGTTTCAGGCTATCTCGGTTAGGTCCGCGGGTTTGAACACAGTCGACATTCACTCCCTTGCCATTGGCACTGTCTTTCTAATGATCATTATGATGTTTATTGGAGGAAACACCTTCTCCACAGCGGGCGGAATAAAGACGTCAACCTTCGCCCTAATTTGCATCAATACCTATTCTACCATTAGAGGAAAAAAAAATGTAGAGGTTTTGGGAAGAACAATACCCACTGACGATGTGTTAAAAGCCACAACAGTATTGGTAACATTTGGCGGTGGCATGCTTATATGCACCTATTTACTTACGCTTACTGAAACGCATATTTTGGCAATGGCAGACCGTAGTTTTATTGATCTCCTTTTCGAAGAAATTAGCGCATTCTCGACTTGTGGTTATAGTACTGGAATTACAAATCTGATGAGTGACCCAGGAAAATGTATTTTAATCTTCAGCATGTTTGTTGGGAGATTAGGTGCACTTTCTATCATTTTTGCATTCGCGAGAAAAATTCTTTCAACAAACTATTCCTATCCGGAAGAACACATAATGGTTGGATAATGATTGAAAACAAGGCAGAATTAGTTAAGCCGTATTCAGACTCTGGAAGTAAAAAAGAGCAAATAGCCGAGATGTTTGACAACATTTCTGAACGCTATGATTTATTGAATCATCTGCTCAGTTTAAACATTGATAAACTGTGGAGGAGAAAAGCGGTTCGGCTCATTAAACCCTATAATCCTTCTATCATGTTAGATGTCGCTACGGGTACAGGAGACTTTGCTGTAGAGCTTATGCCATTGAATCCAAAAGAAATTCGGGGTATTGATATTTCTGCTGGGATGCTCGAAGTCGGAAAGGCGAAAATGCGCAGGCGAAAGCTTAGTGACACTATTACTCTAGAGTTAGGAGACGCTGAGAACATTGGCTATAATGACAACTATTTTGAAGGTGTAACTGTTGCATTTGGAGTTCGTAATTTCGAGGATCTGCGCAAGGGATTATCTGAAATTCTGCGTGTTTTAAAACCTAGGTATCCTGTTGTAGTGTTAGAGTTTTCTAAGCCGCGGTCATTTCCATGGAAGCAGCTCTACAACTTTTATTTCAGCTTTGTCTTACCCTTAATAGGTAAAACAGTATCCAAAGACGCACGAGCCTACACCTACCTTCCAGAGTCTGTGAAAGCCTTTCCTGAGGGAAAAGATTTCATTAGCATACTTCAAGAAGTTGGTTTCAAGAAAGTAACAGAATATCGAGTTACATTCGGTATTGCAACAATCTACTTAGCTGAAAAATAAATCTTACCAAGGTTTCGTTCCTTTGTATCTGATGCAGGTGAAACAAGCTACCATATGTTTAATGCTTTCTATTGTTTGCTTTGCGGGATTTGCGCAACGCGACATTCCTGACAACCTGCCCAAGTTTGACAACAAAAAACTGCATTTCGGATTCCAATTAGGATTAAGTAGCAATGGATTCGCCTTAGATCATGATCTTACCCAATCAGACTCGCTTATAAGGCTTGAAACGGGAACCCAGCCAGGACTTATAATACATGTAGTTTCAGAACTCCACTTTGGGCCTTACTTCGGTTTAAGATTTACCCCTGGAATTGCCTTTGCGGCAAGAGATTTATCCTATCAATACTATTCGACTGGTATAAGCTCTCCTATTGTAAAAACCATCGAATCCACATTCATTGAAGCTCCAATTTTCCTAAAATATAGATCAAAGAGAGTCAACAATTTCGCTCAGTATGTAATGGTCGGATTCAATTATGGATTTGACCTCGCTTCACAACAATTTACAGATAACAACGTGGATGAGTCAGGTGAGCGATTGGTGAAATTGAAACAATCCAACTACAGCGCTGAGGTCGGGGTTGGATTTGACTTTTTTCTGGAATATTTCAAGTTCACACCGGAACTTAAGTTTAGCTATGGTCTCAATAACATTATCGTGAAGGAACCTACTCAGTTCGCCTTGCCAATTAACGATCTACGATCACGCATTTTCGTTCTAGCATTGAACTTCGAAGGTTAACCTTTAGTCCATTCATAAAGCAGTATGGAAGTAGAAATAGCTGCATTTAATGACTCTGCCTCACCGATTTTTTTGATCGTTATGCTTTGGTCCACCCATTTCATTGCTTCATCTGAAACACCTCTACCTTCATTCCCTATGATCAAAGCG
>CALKOP010000128.1 GCA_938091155.1 uncultured Flavobacteriales bacterium
CATTATAAATCGAAAACGCGACTGGCGCACTACTCTTATTGGTGCAGGCGCCACCCTAGGTCAGGCAGTGGCGCACATACTTGGCGCTTTGATGCGCCACTAAAAAAGTGATGGCGTTGGCCCAGTGGGTTTAAGTCAAAACTGCGCCACGTAAATTGGATTTACTCCGCCTCGTGCGCTTTTGCAAAGCGAGCGCATTGTATTGCAAGCTTTAAAACTAAGTCTGGAGTTTCCACTTATAGATTCAGATATAATTGGTGAATCGCTTTTAGTAGTATTGTCTTCTCCAACATTCAGAAAAGCGCCTTTAATTCGTAAAACCCGCACGCTTTGGAAAAGCCCGCGAGAAATTTATGCTGGCCGAGGGGGATAAGGGTCGAGCAGCCGCTCACCTTCAATCTGGAAACCATTTAGTTTATCTAGAGGAATTTGAAAACAACAACCTACTTCACCACTACCCGCCTATTCAGGCGCCCGAATTCTTCGTTTCTAATGTACAGCACGTAGACGCCCGGGCTCAATGAACCGAGCTGAACAGGCTGCGAGGAACTTGTCAATCCTTGCTTCACAATAGCACCCTGCATGGAATAGAGATCATAGTGACATTCAACACTCAGGTCGTTCAGAACTAAATCTTGATGCTGCCATATTTTTGGCTGCTTAGCGGCTTGGTAATTTACTTTTACAGCCAAGGTGCTATCGGTAGTGTCAACAATGACCACTTCAGGCTCTAGGTAATAGATGTTTCGAGAGTTCTCCAATACTTCGTTTCGATAAAAATTGACGGTCCATTCGCCATAAGGCATGGAGTCTTGTAAATCGATGTAAGACCAGTAATAGTAGTACCACCAGTCTATACCCAGGTTGTAGCCGTTTTCAAACCAAAGTGTGTTGTCAGGAGTCAGCCATTCCACACTAATGCTATCACCGGCTCTCAAACCATGTAGCAGCGACCAATAGGTAATGTAGGTATCGAGGGTATCAAAAGTGTCGACCAACAGCGGTGCTTCGCGCAGGGTATCCAAGGTGGGTAGTCCATTCCAAGTCGATGAATTCAAGACAATAAAGGAAGAATCATAGGGCATTTCATCAATCCAGTAGGAACTGAAGTTACCGCAAGACCCTTGGAAGGGATCGATGTAGAAGGTGCTGTCGTACCACAACTCAAAATGCAAATGTGGATCGGTACTGTTGCCGCTGCTCGCCACCTGAGCAATGACTTGACCAGCATAAACGGTGTCACCCTCATCTACTAGAATCGAGTTTTTCTTTAGGTGACCATAATAGGTCTGAAGGTCGCCATCGTGCGTAATGCCGATGTAGTTTCCCAATCCTTTGGAAATGACAGATACCTTTTCTCGGTCAAATTCGCCATCGTGGGTAAAAATGACCACTCCGCTATCTGCCGCTAAAACGTTTACGCCTTCATCCATTTGTCTAAAACTCTTCAAAACGAAGTCGCTTCCTTGGTGCCCATTGTATGACTTAGAAGAGCAGTGGTTGTCCTTAATGCTAGTTGCCGCGCCCCAATCCACATAGTTTACGAGCACGAAGTCTTCGCCATAAGTACCTTCAATGGGGCTGACAAATTGAGCTTGAGCCATGGCAAGCATGGACATTACTGTAAGGAGAATAGTGAGTGAGAGTTTCATAGTTCAAAATTACGCAAAAGACCCTAGCAGTATTTGTTGATGGTCTTGAATTCATACAATGCCCATCTTCGCCAAAATGAAAAAACAAGATCTTCAATCGCTGTTAGAAGACGCTTACGAGACTTATGCCAAACCGGGCTTCATCGATCTAGATCCGATTGGTGTGGCAGGACGTTTCAGCAAGAAAGAAGACATTGAAATAGCAGGTTTTCTAGCTGCTACTATTGCTTGGGGCCAACGACCAACCATCATCAAAAACGCGAACCGAATGATGGAACTCATGGAGGAGCAACCCCATGACTTTGTGCTGAACCACAGTCCAAAAGACTTTGAGCGCTTCGAAGGATTTGTTCACAGAACCTTTAACCAAATTGACTTGCAATACTTCATTAATCGGCTGCAAAAGATGTATCAAAGCGAAGGCGGATTAGAGAATGTGTTTTCTCAAGGAGACAGTGCCTTGACGCGCATATCCAATTTCCATAATTCCTTTTTCAACTCAGAACACCTTAGTAGAACCAGAAAGCATGTGAGTAATCCGATAAAAGGATCGTCCGCCAAAAGACTCAACATGTACCTACGCTGGATGGTGAGATCCAACAAAGAAGGCATTGACTTCGGTATTTGGAATTCTATTCCAACAGCTGACTTGATGATGCCATTGGACGTGCATACCGGAAATGTTGGTCGTCATTTAGGGCTATTAAAGCGCAAGCAAAACGACTGGAAAGCCGTGGAAGAACTGACTAATTCGCTGAAAGCCTTTGACCCCGTTGACCCGGTGCGCTTCGACCTCGCCTTGTTTGGAATAGGCGTAAATAAAATGATTTAGTTTACTGACTGAAAGCTTCTTAGTGTTCTCCATGTCAAAAGTATACTTAACAACACAAATACTGCAGCCAGATACATGGCAGCACCTGGAATATGGAACAAAGCATCATCACCAGAGAACATGGCGAAGACATGTGTCATGAGCAAAGGACCAACAATTGCCGTTGCACTCATGAGGCTTGAATTCGCTCCTTGCAATTCCCCTTGTTCATTGGCTGGCAACTGATTTGACATGATGCCTTGAAGAGCTGGACCAGCAATTCCGCCCAAACAATACACCACCATAGCGGCATACATCATCCACCCTTCGAAGGCATAACCAAAGAACAATAGACCAATGAAGTAAAAGACCAAGCCCAAGTAAACTGCGCGCTTCTCGCCTATCTTGGGGATCACCACCCGAATCAATCCACCTTGTACCAAGGCACTTAAAAGGCCGACAAAGCTTAAAGAATAACCCACTTCAGCATTGGTCCAATCAAACTGATACTTGGTAAAGAAAGACCACGTGCTCTGAACAGCGTATGAGGCGATATAAACGAATATCATGGATACAATCAGGCCTAGTATCACTTTGCGCTTCGCTAACTGCTTAAACGTTCCGAATGGGTTTGCACGTTTAATATCAAAGGGCCTTCTATTCTCCAATGACAAGGATTCGGGCAATACGAACAGGATATAGATGCCATTTACAGCGCTCAAAATAGCCGCTGCTATGAAGGGGACGCGAATACCTATTTCTCCGAGGATTCCACCTATAGCCGGCCCAATGATGAATCCAAATCCGAAAGCAGCACCGACCAATCCAAAGTTCTGAGCTCGTTTGGCTGGTTGACTAACGTCAGCAATATAGGCCGCGGCAGTGGCAAAACTTGCTCCCATTACGCCAGATACAATGCGGCCAATCATCAGCAAGATGAAGGTAGGCGCGTATGCCAAAAACAAGTAATCAACCGCAAAACCGAAAGAGGAAAGGAAAAGCACCATTCTACGACCAAATCGATCGCTGATACCCGCCACCACGGGCGAGAAGATGAATTGACAAATGGCATAAGCGAACAACAAGTATCCACCATACTCTGAGGCCTCGCTCATCCCTACTCCCGTGAGACTGATAATCAAATCAGGCATGATCGGAATGATGATTCCAAAACCCAAGGAGTCCATGAAAATGATGAAAAGAATAAAGGGCACAGAAGCCTTTGTCTTCATACTTGACATAGATGGTTATTGATTGAAATAAGTGAGCCCCAATGCGGCTTGACAAAGAATTGGATCAGACATCGCACGCAATCTTAAGCGAGATTGGTTTCATGTTGGGACTTAAAAGCATTCGAATTGGTCGCATATGCGTTTAGAATGTTGTATTGTGTTTTGGCGACCAAGGGAATCGATATGTAACTACCTGAATCAAGCATAGCGACTGTCTCCGCAGAAATATCACAATTTAGTTTCCAATTTTTAATCGATCCACGCTGGTATTTTTTATTCAACATACCGCCAATAGTCAGATTAAAAACCCCCTCAATTGTTGCCCTAATCGGAAAAACCTTCAGAGCACTAACATCTGCAATGCTTACCGGTTTCATGTTTGGCAGAAACTCCGTAGCCCACTCATTGGCCTTCACGAACTGCTGATACAATTCAGCGTTATAAACGGGTACCAAGGTTTTGAGTTGCGTGGCAGTGTATAGGTTCTTATCAGGAATCTCAAGCTTCTCTGAATCAACAAAGTAATTCATGTTGAAGTAGCGTTTATTGTTCAATAAAAAGACCTTTTTAAATCCTAGTAGCAATGCTCTGGCGAGCCATAAACGACCCGGTTTGGCGATAATGAAGAACTCCAAATCATCTTCTGCTGATACAAATCCTCGAGCCAGGTTTCCAGTAATGCATATAGATCGAACAAATGGAAATCGACTAATCAATGAGGAAAATCTCTTAGCTGCCTTGATCATTGAGTCTGAGGCCGATTTTGAATCTTGCCTTTTTTGAACGAGAGCCGCATCATCTCGCATGCTGAAAAAATTTCCCTGCTGAAACATCAATCCGTGATTTACCATGTAATTTAAACAAGGCAACACGTTTAACGCGCTCATCTTTATGGGAGCGTACTGATGCACTTCCGATGGCTTTAATGGGTAACCAAAACCATCAAAATACATCACCGTATTCAGGACAGCCTGCTCCTCGTCCGAAAGCTTTAAAAGTGTGCTGTTTTCTGTTGTTTCTGCCACACGCAAACGTAATTAGAATTCTAATCTCAAGAAAAAATTTCAGGAGTACTTCTGCGCAATGATCTTCATGATCTTTATAATTAGGCCTTTCTTTGCACTCAGATGAATTCAACACTCATAGCCACATTCAGCCAAATTTTCGCCTGGTCTATTTTCTTGCTTTTGGGAAGTCAAGCTGGGGCGGGTTGTGAAAAACACAACACAGCAGCCTCGGCATTTCATTTCAGGGACTACATTATATGGCCAAATTCTGATTCAAACCGCTTTCGTGTTTACGAGCATTATGATGGCGAATGGACGGCTCGCATGTTTCTAAATCAACGTATCGACAAGCAGGAAAAAGGCAACATTGAGGCCACTCATTACTGGCTTCATGGAGACTCCACCCCCATCAACCGAAGCCTTGAACGATATAATCTAGATAACACCATTGAGTATGTGAAACAGAGCTATTTCGAGCCCAACAGTATTGGAATACCGGTTGAATTCGATGCTGAATTACTAGCACCAAACAAGTTTCATTATCAGGATACAAATATTGAATTGAAGATCTTCTATGACATAAACAATGATGACAAAGCGACCATGAATTTTAACTCGAAGATCAGTTATAGCCTTGAGGCCATTGAAGAACTAGACTCATTACATCCTGTGTTGGTTCTTAAATCGAAGGAACTTGTAAACATGAATTACACCGACAAACGAGAAAGCACAGAGAACGAATCGTACAGCGAGCTCATCTATCAGTATAAAGTAGGATTGGTGCGCATCAAGCAAAGCAATGCCGAAAACGCGATTGAATACAACCTAGTTAAGGAGTAAGTGGCTCTGAATAAGGACAATCGAGCTGTTCTACTATAACGTTTCTTACCTCTACCTCACCTTTTCCTTTTTTAAACCAAGGGTAAATCTTCATTATTCCCGCTTCAGGCAAAAACTCCGATTTACGTAGATATGCATGAACCGTTTGCCATTCATTTTTCTGACGCAATTGCTTGTGAAGCTCTACGGTATAGTATCCATAATTAGCATCATCGGCATCATAGCTCATTACCAAGTAGGCATTATATCGATCGTCTTCACTAGCTTTCACCTCTGCACTGACATGCATGATTCGATCATAAGGAGTCTCGAAATCAGAAGATGGAATGATGATGCTTGGACCAAATTGTTTTGTTGAATTGATCAGCACAGTCTGATCCAATTGCCATGATTTTTCAACAATTGTATCTCTCCGAGAACGTTCGGGTTGTCCGAGAAGCAAGCGATCGGTGTCGGGTGCTTTGTACAATCCTAAGAGCTTTAAATTGGATGGAGGATCGGTATTTAAACACAACGCAGAAAATGCGCCCTTGGTCATATCACTGCCCGATAGCAGACCCTCGTCATACTGCTTTGTTTGTAGTGCATTATTGTAGATCAAGAGCCCAAACAGAGAAGTAATAAGCGGATATATCAGTGCGTTTTTTGATAACGCATATCGCACAAAAGCAGCTATACCAAAGGCGAATAAGGGATATAGGTCAATCATTGGTCGCATACTCAAACTACTGCCATAATACCAACACCACCAACTAAACACGATGTACACATGAAGTGGTAATATGAAGCTCAACGCCCATGTCATAGGGCGATCAATCTTCCGTAAAAACGGAATACCAACAAAAGCAAGGAGCATGATGGGAGTGTAAATTAACCAGCCATTTCTGAAACTGAAAAGCCCCTCCCAAATGTGAGGACTCAACCAGTATATATGTTCATCACCATAACTGTAAAACACCCAGCTTCCAGAGATCATTTTCCAGAAAACAAGCTGAGGAATAATCGGTAATAAAAAAGCAAGTAATCCAATCAATAATATTTTAATCAAATATCTGTTTACCAGCGTTTTATTTATAATTAAATAAAGTAATAGATAAATTAAAACTATGCCATTGGTAGGCCGAATCAACACCAACAATCCAAAACAAAATGATGCGATTAAAAAGTCCTTCTCATTCTTTTTTTCGGTCCATCTATCAAACAGATAAATAGCAATGCTCAACAACATGAACGAATAGATATGAGACTGAGCTCCATCCAATACGCCATAGTAAAATGCATTGGTCATAAGGGCGATACAGATCACAGTCATATCGCTGACAGTGGTTGAGAAGCTTTTCTCAAGCGACTTTCGTATAAAAAAAAGGCCGATTAAGAAGGCCAATAAGCCACTAAATCCTACTGCAAAATGATATGGAGCTGACCAGCCGTCTTGTGCATATCCGAGCAAGCCAGCGAGCCAATGAGCCAAGAGATAGCCGGGCAACTGTAGCATCGCCAAACCCATTGTGAGTTTCGGGAAGGGCTGTAACCCTTCGTATTGATTTAACCAATAGCGATCTTTGATGTCCTTATCCAACGCTGGATAGAAGTCAAAGCTGAAGTCGTGGTAAATAACCCAAGAAGCGAGATAGGCGCAATAACCGTGTGCATCGCCACGAATCATGGACTCCGTTTTCCATTGTCCTTGATCGGTATATACCCCAATGCTGATGATCGAAATCAACGACAAAACAGAAATTCTGCGCAGTATGGCTTGGATGTACATTACCGCAAATGTAAACCCATCTAACTACTACATTTGTAGTAATGGCAATCATTGAAGCATCCAATATCACAAAGAGTTATGGCGAGTTAGCCGTTCTGAAAGGCATTGATCTTAGCATTGCTGAAAAAGAGATCGTGAGTATTGTGGGTGCCTCTGGTGCCGGTAAGACTACCCTACTTCAAATCTTAGGCACCTTAGATCGGGCTGATGGTGGTTCACTGCGAATTGACAACACAGATGTTCTTGGCCTTAGTGACAAGGCTCTGAGTCAGTTCAGAAACACCTCCATCGGATTTATATTTCAGTTTCATCAATTGCTACCTGAGTTTGATGCAATCGAAAACGTCTATCTTCCCGCGCTAATCAAAGGATTGAGTCGAAAAGAAGCAGAAGCAAAAGCCTTGGATCTTATGAAGTTTTTGGGAGTGGCTGAACGCATTAACCACAAACCCAACCAACTGAGTGGCGGTGAGCAACAACGCGTGGCAGTGGCGCGATCACTGATTAACCGTCCTGCCGTCATATTCGCTGATGAGCCATCTGGAAATTTAGATTCTAAAAATGCTGAACAACTGCATCAGTTGTTTTTTGATCTTAGAAATGAATTCGATCAAACCTTTGTGATTGTGACCCACAACCGTGAGTTGGCTGAAATGGCAGATCGAAATTTGACCATCGTTGATGGCATGGTTCAGGAATAGTTTCACTTAAAAACTCAATCAAATGATATAGATAGCCAGAGCTTTCGGCACTTCTTTGGATTAAGATGATTTCGAAAAGACGAAGTCACTTCTTAGCCCAGAATGTGAATACGTGATTGGTAATGAGACCCTTCATGGACCTGAGGCTATACGCAAATCATATGAAGACAACATGATTGCAGGTCGTAAAAAACTCGACAAGCTAGAATGGGGAAAAACTCAAATAGAATCGCATGGTGATAATCAATTTTATGTGCATTTCACCGATTACCTAGAACTCAAAGGCATATACACATCGATGCAAACAGCTGCTATCTCTCAATGAATCGGAGATCCAAAAAATTCAATACATCAATGACCCTGAGGAACACGCGAGACTTCAGGCCTATTACAAAGAAGTTGGCTTGGCATAATTTAATAAGTGATTTAATACTATTTTGCGGTCAAATTCATTACTTATGTCATTTTCAAAGCTCCTAGCTTTTATTCTTATTGCCTTCATTTCTACCTCATGCGGAAAATTTGATAAGGATTGTGACAAAGACAGTAAATGCACCTTTTGCGAGGACGATAAATTTGAGGGAAAAGGCCGTGCAATGGACTGGCTTGAAGACAAACTCGAGGATCATGATGAGGATGACATAGTCGAAGACGGAGATTGGGATGATGAGGATTTCAGCAATGAGTGGGACAATAAGGAAATTGAGCGCGAACACGATAAGGATGGTCGATGCGGCAACTCCATTCAGCACATCATTGTTGAAGAATTAGTGATTGACGAGTCTTGTGGATGTATCGTTGACGGAATGGTAAAATACGTTTCAAACGGTGAGACTGTAGCTCTTATCAAGTACAATGACTTTGAATGTGAAGGTTACGCTTACAAGATACATTGCATTGATGGCGATTGTGAAAGCAAGAAAGCCAAGTGCTGCAAGTTTGAACAAGAGTGTGGTCAAATCGAAGGAGAAATCACTACACACTAGGTTCTCAAACTAACCTTTTCACGATAAGCCTCCGGCTATAACTTCACACTGAATCAGGCGGACTTTCTATAGTGCTGAGTATTGAATATTACTCTCCCTCCCTCACACTCCACTTCCCATTCTCATCCACGCTCGGCAGCTTAACACCTAATCGATAAGTTATGTGCCGAATCAGAAATACGATGGCAATAGTCAATGGCACATTGATCTCGCTTGGTAATCCCATTGCATCCAACACAAAATAGGACCCACCGCCCAGAGCACTCGCAATAGCGTAAATCTCCTTTCGGGTAAGCAACATGGGTTTATCACCGGTAATGATGTCTCGCAGCAGTCCACCAAATGTGGCGGAGATCGTACCCAATGAAATACAGATGAAAATATTGAGCTCCATGTTCAAGCCTTTCTGAATTCCTGCCATGGTGAATAATCCAAGACCGATGGCATCAAAGAGGTATACGATGTAGCCCAACTTATTGATATAAGGATTAAAAAGCAAGGTAAATCCTGCCCCAGCCGCAATGGTGATGATGAGCAAGCTGTTATCCATCCATTCGACTGGTGTGCTACCAATGAGCATATCGCGCACTGTACCACCTCCAATGGCGGTTACAAAGGCTAAGACAAAGACGCCAAACAGATCGAATTGCTTTTTAATGGCCAAAGAAGCTCCCGAAACAGCAAATGCTAGGGTCCCTAATAAATCCAAGATGTTGAATAACGACAGTTCCATGGCGCGAAAGTATTGGATTCATTCACGGATATGTGCCTAAGTCATCATATGCGATAAATTTGGACAAATACACCAACTCAACACACTATGAATAGATTCCTAACCGTAAAAAATTGGCAGATCTTGTCACCCATGTTTGGAATTCCTTTTGGAATTCAGGCAGTTACGATGCCAATGGCCTTTTTGAAAAACGAGCCTACCATCATGCCCGTCATTATGTTCTTATAAATGACCATGTTTTTTGGATGGTTTTGGGCAATTGGGACTCGGCTCCACACCAAGCTACCGGAAACGGCAAATATCAGTCTAAAGCGCTTCAAGCTTTTTCTTTTAATTCCTATCGTTTCCATATTTTTCATGTCGATTTTCATGAGTGTATCGGCCCTCAGCTTAATGGAATCGAATGAGCCACCCAACCTGGCTATCTTCGGCATGATGGGAATCATTTTCCCGCTGCACCTGCTTTCTATGTTTGGCATCTTTCATTCTCTTTGGTTTAATGCCAAGGTGATTAAATCAATCGAATTACATCGCACTGAGACTTTTGGCGAGTTTGCAGGTGAGTTTATCCTCATATGGTTTTTTCCAATTGGCATATGGTTTATCAAACCCAAAGTCAATAAAATGATGGAAGAATAAATGGGCTGTAAAACTTCATTGATTCTTATTGAATCAAACAACAACATTGTAACAGATGCTCAAGTATTAAAGGCTTTAGGTTTTGGTGAAATTAAATCTCAATCTGAGTCAACATCTGATGTTTGTCTGAACCCAGATGATGGCTCTATTGGCATTGGGCGGTACAATGGAAACATCATAATCTGTGATGGATATTTCGTGACAGAAAAGTCGCTAGAAATGCCGCGTAGCTTGAGGCTTTGTAAAGAGGAAAAGAAACTTTGCAAACTATTTCCCAATTCAGAAATTGTAAGCGTGGCTTGCCACAGCGCCATTAACTATCATGGCTATTCGCTGATTCAAAATGGAAAGAAGTTGCGCCTCAAAACCATTTCGGATGGTGAACGCGCTCAGTCTTATGGCAAACGCACCAAAGAAGAAGAGGAAATATATAAGGGCTCTTTCGTAAAGAAGAAAGCCACGTACTGGAAAACCGAACTGGATCCAAAAGAGGACATTGGTGAAGATCAAATGATGGAGGACTTCACTTTTGAGATGGCCAAACGTAGACTTGGAGGCAGGCTAGATGGCGCTGAAGGATTGGAAATACTACCACAGTCTTTCATTAAGTATTTTCCTGTAAAACCCATAAAGCTTACCGAACAAGACATGGTCTCCAAGAAAACCACCTGGAAGACTTATGCTGTCATTTTTGCGGTGATTGTACTTTGGCAAATCTTCAAAATGCTCTTTACCCGTTAACTTGATCATAGATTCAATCATGCAAAGCATTCGAACCCTACAATTGCAAGTTTCTACAGTTTTGACAACTCCCCTCCCTCTCTTATTCCTATTCGTCGGTGTATTCTCTTGCCCAGGATGAGTTGCCAGAGTTCCCGGACTACAATGTTGCTTGGACCAATACCTATCGGCAGGAAGCTGAAATCGAATCTCAAAAAAGGATGTGGGATAATGGCAATGTGCAAATCGAGTATGTCACGCTGCATGACTCTATCCGGCTGCGAAAAGGGTATTTTGAAAGTGGAAATATTAAACTTACTGTAGAGGTATACCAGCAATGGAACTACGATACAGTTTACAGTGAAAACCTCATCACAGGTGAAATGACCATGGAAGTTTTGATTGAATACGCTGACATTCTTGAAGGTAATTTTGAGGGATATCACAATACAACTAGACTACTAATAAAATGCTTACTCAGATCATATACAGGATGTGTATAATGCACAAGAAACAGATTGCGGTCCATTTGAAATCCAGGTTATAGTCGGTCAAGCGGATGTTCAATAATCATCGATACAAGCCCTTCCAAATCCAATAAATGGTTTGGTTCAAATAAAAGGTGTGAACGAGAATTCTGATTTAAGCATCACAGGCATTGATGGCAAAATCCTTATGAAGGATAAAATTAAGGCTGATGATATTCTAGATTTTTCAGCTCTTCCAACTGGAACTTACATTCTTTCGATATCCAATGAGCAAGAAGTATTTCATCAGACGGTGGTGAAAATGTAGTTAAAACTGGAAGTATATGAAAGGCTGCGCTTCGGAACTTAAGCTTTGGTAGATAACGATGATTACCGCAACAGAAATCAAACCTTGATAGATTGGGTGCGTGTTTATGAATCGATTTTGCCATTTGGCTTTGAATTCGGATCCTAACCAATGGGTTACGAATCCTATCATCATTACAAGTAATGTGTATTTGAATCCAACAATAAAGTCTGGGACAATTATCCAGCCCATGTTGGTTCTTACTTGGTGAAAGAATTGCAAAATACCTTGCCAATCAGGCGCTCGGAACCAAATGCGCGTAAACGTGATGAAGGTGAATGTGAATCCAATGCGCCAAACACGCACTGCCCAATGGGTATTCTTTTCATAGGGACTAATCTTCTTCCATGATTTGTAAATGATTAGCCCTACTCCATTTATTGCGCCCCAGGTTATGAAATTCCAGCTGGCACCATGCCAAAGGCCACCAAGTAACATGGTTATCATCAAATTGACATTTGTGCGAAACGTACCGTGTTTGTTTCCACCAATTGGAATGTATAAATAGTCTTTCAAGAAGGTGCTTAATGAAATATGCCAGCGCCTCCAGAAATCACCCACACTAACTGCCTTATAAGGCGAATTGAAATTATCCATCAATCGGAATCCCATCAACAGCGATAGGCCAATGGCTATGTCTGTATAACCACTGAAATCAACATATACCTGCAATGAATACGCAAACAGTGCCGTAATATTCTCGAAGCCTGTATAGCTTAATGGATTGGCGAATACACGGTCAATGAAATTCACGGCCATATAATCACCGATGAACATTTTCTTAAACATTCCCTTTAAAATCATGAACAAAGCCAGTCCGAACTCTGCGTGTGTTAGGATGCTCTTTTTGTGCAATTGAGGGATAAACTCGCTTGCCCGTACAATTGGACCAGCAACAAGTTGCGGGAAAAATGAAACGTAGAATCCAAAGTCTAATATAGAATTGACCGGCTTCAACTTCCCTCGATAAATGTCCACCACGTAGGTGATTATCTGAAATGTAAAAAATGAAATACCAACCGGCAGCAGGATGGTATCAATTCGAAAATAATCGCTCTGCATCATCAAATTCCCTGCTGAGGCGAATGGATTGAATACGTGGAAATTAAACCCTGTTATTTCGCTTGCTATATCTGTGAAGAAGTACGCGTATTTGAAATAACATAGAAAAAACAAGTGCACCGTAATACCCGAAAATAGTAATGCCTTTCTTTTCCAAGGCGTTTTTGAACCATTAATGAGCGCACCTGTGCTGAACCCGAAAAGAATGGAGAAAACGAGCAAGATCAGGAAAAGCCCACTGGTTTTGTAATAGAAGATAAAGCTGGCCAACATGAGGTAAGCGTTGCGCAGCTTGGTCTTACTTGCCAATAGGGCAAAGCCAGCAAACACCGCAATGAAAAACACCCAAAAGTCGAGGGCGGTGAAGATCATAGGGTGTTGATCAGAAAACTCGAATATGGATTTTATTCTGTCCAAATCGGCTGCTGTTCATTATACCACTTCAAATAATCCTCTAAAAAAGCTTGATAAAATAGGTCTCCCTTCAATAGGTATCCATCTTTTGTAAAATGCACCAAATCAGATTTCATCATACCAGCATCCCTCCAAGTCTGGGCCGATCCTGCATCTCCCATTAATCCATATAGATCCCATACTTTGGCGTCAAATTCTTCCGCTAATTCATAGGTTACACTCCTCACTGAAGCTAGGTTATCGTTATGGTATTTGCGTCTTACGTAATTATCATTGGGCACCGTCAGCATGATAGCACAATTCGGATTAACACGTCTGGCTTGCTCTAAAAACAATCTGAAATTTGATTGATACGTAGCGGAATCATAGCCGGGTTCAGACGAATCGTTAGTGCCAATAGACATGATCAACAAATCTGGTTTTAAGTAAGCCAGTTGTTCTTCAAATAGCTCACATCGCTGAAAAGAAACAAAACGAGATCCATTTACTCCAATGCTATGGTAGGTAATACCAGGTCGATAGTTGTTGGAAATCAACCCATAAAACTTCAACTCGGCATCCGAATTACCATGCTTTTTAAATATCAATTCAATAGAATCAACCTCGAATCCATATTCTACTCGCAAATAGCCATCAGACTGTGGAAAGGTGTGTACGTAATTATCATTCTCAGCCTTTACGATCAACTCATAATCGGTGCTATCCAAGTTGCTGAGAAGGGTGAACTTCTTGGTTTTAATTGGTATTGGACTTTGATGAAATGTAATCTTAAGTGTCACAAGGGAATCCGTTGTAGTAGCCGTAATACCCGAAACTCCCCATGTGTTATCATGCTTGCTGTATGAACTTCTATGGCCCTGCCACTCCCCTGTCCAGTCTACATAATAAGAATAAGGTCTATTAGTTTTTGCTGCTTTGAAAGGAAATAATATCCCTCTTGAACCTTGAATATTAGTATCAATAGTTTGAAGCCGCTCCCGTAAAAGATTGCTCCATATATCTGCCTGTAGGTGAGACCCGCCAAAATGCACCACATTCATTTTACCAATCCCATAGCGCATCATCCTGTCAAAGTTTTGGTAGTATTGATTAAAATTCACACTATTTTCATTTCCAGTAAAATGATTCAACTCATAGTTGACATAAGTATGCTCAGCTCGTTCTATTGAATCGGCAACTTGCCCATATTCTTGATCTGGATCAGAACTATCCTCCTGCGCATTGAGCTCTAAACCCAAGAAAACTAACACAAGAATGATTGCGAGTTTATGGGTTGTTGCTGGCAGTTTCATTCTTGATTTTTTGGTTGTTATATGTCTCGTATTCAATGATCAGTGCTTTATAAAAAAATTCACCTATGATTCTAGCTCCTCTTGGTGTAAAATGGATGTAATCGGATCCCGCAAGCTGCGGATCTGCATCAACCCAAGAAGGCATGGAATTTTTTCCACCCATAGCTTCGTACATATCCCAATAGCCAACGCCTGCCTTAAATGCCGCTTGTTTAAGGGCGTCTCGAACTGCTTCCAGCAGCGGATAAGTAATATAAAAATTCTCCTCTTTAGTTGACATATCTGATGGACCAATGAGGATAATACTGGCATGAGGCACAGCCTTTTGCACTATTCTAATTTGATTGTAAAACTGTCCTCCGTAGGTCTCCGCCTGTGCGCTGTCTTTCATGTATGGCATCACATTACCTCCATATTGTAAAATGATTAAACTGGTATTCAACTCATCGTGCATTTCTGAAAATAACGCTAGATCAAGCTTATGAAAAATGGTTCCTGAACTTCCACGCATGGCTATGTTGGAAACCTGCACTCCGTAAGGCGCTTCAAGCGAAACACCATAAATCTGAGGGCTTATTTTAGATTCAAATTTCAGCTCTAATTCTGACCGAGGTTCATTGAAATCTAAGCGAACAACATTAAGCTCATTTCTTCCTTTCAGGTAGTCCGTAAATACTGTGTCCATGATTGGGAAAGTCATTTTTACAGCATCATATACCGGACCATGAAAAATCTTTATGTGTTTGAATTTCTTCGAACTATTGTAGATTGTTTTCTTGGTTGAATAACGCAACCAAGCATGTGTCATTTCCAAATCTGACAAGCTAGAGTCTGTAGGATACTGAGTATAAACAGAATAAGAAGTCATAGCTCCATATTTGTTATTACCGCCTTCGGCACCTTCTTTAAAAAATGCAGGGTAGCGATACCATGATTCTGAATTCTCATGTTCAACTAGTTTCACCTGATTCATGTTGCTGGCTGGAAGAAGGCCAATAGCATAGCCCCCAAAGCGTTTTTGTATTCGATCGCGGATATAGCTCGTCATTCTATCCCCTTCTATTTGGGAATCACCATAGTGAAAAATATGCGTTTTACTTTTCTTAAAAGAAACATCATCTAGTGCGTTGAAAAAGGAATATAGCGAGGTTGGATCATCATTTTTGAATTCAATAGGTCGCAGATACTTCTCAGCAGCGCGCATACTATCAACATTGATCCATTTTGGTTTTGGAGGCATCATAATAGTGTCAACAGTATCCGTTTCCATCTGGATTTCTTCTTCGTGCATTGCATCTGCAATCGAGTCGGCTAACATTATGGTTTCTGAAATATTCTTGTATTCCGGATCGATTTCGCCCATTAAACGATCCATTGTGGGGTATTTAATCTGATAGGAGTAATCAATGCTAAGGCCCTCCTCAGGATAAATCCATGCGAGACCCAATAGCACTGTGGCAACAGTGACAATAAACAAAAAGACAAATCCAGGTCCGCGATTAGACATAATAGGTTATGAAGTTCCGAATGTAAGCAGGTTCTATGGGTCAAAACCCTTACCGCAAAACGAACATAAACATCGAAACGTTAGTTAATCTATCTCAACTAGAAAACGCGAAGAAGGAATGAAAATTTGCTATGAATTTTCATTCCGCAGATAGTCGTCCGCTTTTTGTTTTGGCCATGTCCATTCCTGCCAAGTTGACTCATCCAACTGCTTTTGAAGAATTATTTTTTATCTTGAACGATCTGGTAATATTCATCGGCAGATATGTACTGTTCTTCGAAAGGGAATTTCTCTTTCTGGATCGCCTCGAACTTCCTTATCTTACCAAGTGAATAATCAAGATGAGGGATTGATTCTACATCGAACGCAGAGAGATAATCAAAATGGAGAAATGACTCATTAGCATGATTAAAATTATAGTTCGCAATGATCGCATTCCAGTTGGGTGAGGCAAGCGGAACTTAAACGTTATGATAAATCGGTGCTAAGGCGATTTCAATGATGCTGATTTTATGAATTAACGGTATCCAAAACGTTTTACTTCCTAGCTAAAATTATCAACAAAAAAAGCCCCGATTCATATTGAATCAGGGCCATAATTGATACTAATTTAAACCTAGTTCTTGATAAACGATCCTTTCCAATTTACTGAGTTATCATTCAATTCAATGAAATAAACACCTTTTGGTAAATCCGACACATCAATAATTGAAATGTTCCCAGTATTAATTACAGATTTTTGC
>CALKOP010000129.1 GCA_938091155.1 uncultured Flavobacteriales bacterium
TTTCGATTTATAATGATGAAGCTTAGTGGGTTTTTAGCTAAGCAGCCCGTCCACCCAGGTTCCTATGAATAAAGGAAATAGCCTCTATATTGAACGTAAGCGGTTGCTCTACATTCACCACATGACCGCAATTGGGAATGACCATCAACGAAGAAAGGTCGTGCATATCGCACTGCTTTCTCACCGCAGGTAAAAACATGTAGTCTTCCGCACCCATAATGTACAGCGTGGGTATGGACGGAGCCTGCGTCCGAAATAATTTGAGCAATGGGTTGATCTCCGAAGCCAGCGTAAACCAGCGTTTGAATTCGTTTTGGTACAATTTCTTAGCTTCCCTAACAAACAACACCCTCGACTCTTTGTGCTTGGGTCTGGGCATGATGATCCATGCAAAGAATTTGTACAGGAATATATAGGGAACCACCGACTTTAGTAATACTCCCAAGCGCATTAAGAGTTGGCCTCTGAAATTGAGCTGCAATATTGCTCCACCCATTATTTGACTGGATATTCGCTCAGGAAATCGATCGCTCAATTCTCGGATAATCACCGTGCCCAATGATATTCCGATGAAGTGACTTTGCTTTATTTTGAGGTGGTCCAAGACTTCAATCACTTCGTTACCAATAAAATCGAAGGTGTAGCGCTTCAGCACTTCGGTCATCTTCTCCTTAGATCTTCCATGACCACGCAAATCGATCAGCAGAACGTTGAATTCTTCCTTAAATGCTTTTAGCTGTTTATACCAAATTGCGCTGCTGCCTCCAGCTCCGTGGATGAAGGTAATCCACTCATTAGAAGTGGTATGCTTGAATTCGGTGTAGTGGATCATGGGGTTTAAACCGGCAAGGTAGTTGATAGTTTAAGCGCGGGTCAGTTTTATTTTCTCCATTTCTTCTCCATTTCAAACTAATTTTTAGAAAAACAAAAAGCCTCTAACTTGGTTTAATGGTAGTAGAATCTGATCTAAATCAAGTGGGTTTTCAATGTAAAAAGCCATTCAATTCTACTAACATTGTTGCATAAAGAAATTAAAGATGAGTCAAGAAGTAAGAAAGTTAGAACCTAAGGCAATGTGGAACCATTTTGCTGACCTGAATGCTGTGCCACGCCCGTCAAAGAAGGAAGAGCGTATAATAGAATTCGTGAAAAGCTTTGGTGAGTCTCTAGGTCTTCCGACCATGGTGGATGAGGTGGGTAACATCATAATCAAGAAACCAGGCTCTGCTGGTATGGAAAACAAGACGACTATCGTGATGCAAAGCCACATTGATATGGTGCATCAAAAGAATAACGATACGGTTTTCGATTTCGATACCGAAGGCATAAAAATGTATGTTGAAGGTGACTGGGTAAAAGCAGACGGAACAACATTAGGATCAGACAATGGAATTGGCGTTGCATCGATCATGGCAGTGCTAAGTTCATCAGACATTGCTCACCCACCTATCGAGGCGCTCTTCACGATTGATGAAGAAACCGGAATGACAGGAGCCATGGGATTAAAAGGCGGTCTTTTGGATGCTAAAATCATGTTGAATCTAGATACCGAAGATGATGATGAGTTAACAATCGGTTGTGCTGGAGGTATTGATGTAACAGCAAAAGGCACGTATTCAAGCCAGCCGGCTGGATCTGGAACTTCATCCTTCAAATTGACCTTAAACGGTTTGACTGGAGGACATAGTGGTATGGATATTCACCGTGGTCGCGGAAATGCAAACAAGTTGATGAACCGCGTATTGTGGGAAGCAACAAAGGAGTTTGATATTCGAATCCGTTCAATTGACGGTGGTAGCTTGCGCAATGCAATTCCTCGTGAATCATTAGCATATATTACTGTTTCAGAAGCAAATATTGACGCCTTCAAAGCGGCCATTTATGCTAAAGAGCTTGAATTAAAAGAAGAGCACAACACAACAGATCCAGATTTGAAATTGGCATTGGAGTCAACGGATGCCATTACTACTGTTATGGCTAAGAAAGATGCGGTCGCATTGATGCGCGCCATCTATGCTTGTCCATTAGGGATTTATCGCATGAGTCCAGACATCGATGGATTGGTACAGACTTCTAATAACGTAGCCAGAGTATTGGTGCAAGATGGAGAATACAGCGTGCAATGCCTAACCAGGAGCTCAGTGGATTCTGAGAAAATGGATGAGGCTGAAATGATCAAATGTGTTTTCGAACAAATTGGAGCCAATGTAGATTTTGGAGGATCTTACCCAGGTTGGACTCCAAAGCCGGGGGCGGACATCGTGAAAGTGATGAGCGCTACTTACAAAGAACTGTTCAATGAAGAGGCGCATGTGATGGCCTGCCATGCGGGTTTAGAGTGTGGAATTCTTGGAACCAACTATCCTGATATGGAAATGATTTCATTCGGACCAAACATCCGCGGAGCTCACTCTCCAGATGAAAAAGTTCAGATTAGTTCGGTACACAAGTATTGGAAGCTTTTGATGGAAACATTAAAAAGAATCGACTAGGATTTATGGAAAATGAATGATGGTGGCATCTTACCATCATTCATTTTAAAAATTCCCATATGAAAACGCCACTGCTTTCATTCATTCTCGTATTCGTAAGCTTTTCGCTAAGCGCTCAGATAAGTGCAATTGATGCAAACCGTACATACAAATCAATGGTCACGCTGAAAACAAAGTGACTCCTGACGAGATTTATATTAGTGTCTACATTTTAGAGCGCTATGAAGGCAAAACGAAAATCACGATAGATGAGCAGCAAACCGAATTAATGAAACTACTCAAGGAAAAGGGATTGGACATAGATACCATCACCATGTCTGGTGGTAACGCTTTGTATATCCGAATTCCTTGGAAGGCAAAGAGAGATGTGTTGGCCAGTGCAAATTATGAAGTAGTAGTGGCAACGGCAGAAGATGCTGCAAAGGTTTTTGAAGCGAGCTATGAACTGAATTTGAGTAATTGTAGAATCAGTCATGTTGAGCACAGCAAGCGAGATGAACTTGAAAAGGAGGTTCGCATTAATACGATGAAAAATGCTGCTGAAAAAGCAGATATATGTTAGAAGCCGTTGGGTCAAAACGAGGAGCTACGCTTTTTGTAAGCGAAGGAAACCAGCCATATGCTGTCAGGTATAACGAGAGCCTGCGCGGAGCGAGAAGCGATGCTGCCATTTTTTCTCGTGGGGTGGAAATGAAAGCTGCCCTAGATTTTGAAGTATCCTTTCAAAAAATTGAATTAAGCGTCAACGTTTCTGTCAGATTTGAAATCACTGAATGATTAAAACGACATTCATATCTATTCTCTCAGTGATGCTTTCCATGATATCCATGGCGCAAGCTGATTCCATTCCACAGATTATGGATCGCGGCATTGCCTTGCACGAAGAGGGGAAGTATGAATTGTCGCTCATTGAATATCGCAAGGCATTGGACTTGGAGCCGAAGAATGCCTTTGTAAACTATGAAATGGCCTTGTCTTATTATTTCATGAATAAAAAGGACAAAGCCGAAGAGCACGCTAAAATTGCATCGCAAGAAGAAAGCGAAACAGGGGTTCAGGGAGTTATTCTCCTAGGCACCTTATATGATGAGCAGGGTAAGACAAAAAAGAGCATTAAGGTTTATGAAAGCGCGCTGAAACGCTTTGGTGATTACTATCTAATCTGGTTCAATTTAGGGGTGACCTATAATGGAATGAATGAATTGGTTAAGGCCGCAGATGCATTTGCTATGGCGGCAAACAATCGTTTAGATTATAGCAGTAGTCATTACGGATTGGCTACCATGAAGCAATTGCAGGGCAAGCGCGCTGAAGCACTTTTACCTATGTATTTCTTCTTGTTGTTGGAGCCAGACAGCGAACGATCGCCAAAGGCAGTGGCTTCCATCAATGATATTTGGAAACAAGATGTGAGTGAAAAAAGTGAAACCGAGATTACGTTTAACTTGGCTCCAACCACAGGAAGTGATCCTATGAATGCTTCTGAGTTGTTCATCTCCATGCTGGAGGCGAGCAAGAACTTAGAAGAGAATGAAGGGAAGTCCGACTTTGAATTGCATCAAGAAAAAGCCGAGAAATTATTTTCTTTTATGGCTGAGCTCGATCTTGAAAAACGAGACGATTATTATACCCAATATTATATTCCGTTTTTCTCTCGAATTGGTGAAAGTGAGCACATTGAAGCTTTTTTGCATTACGCATTGCAAAGCGGGAGTCGAGATTCACGAGAATGGGTAGTCGCCCACGCCGATGAGTTAGATGCTTTTTTCACTTGGCTAGACGAGAACGACTCGCAATGATTTAATCCTTCAATCTTCTGCGCAGCATTATGAAAGTATCCATCACCAATCAAGACGGAATTGAACTCAGTGCTGAACTCGATATACCACCTTCTGGCTCGGCAAATCAATACGCCATTTTCGCTCATTGCTTTACTTGCTCCAAATCATTTTCGGCCACAAGAAACATAAGTCGCTCGCTGACCATGCAGGGTTTTGGTGTGCTTCGCTTCGATTTCACAGGCTTGGGAAATAGGCAAGGTGAGTTTGGTGAAAGCAACTTCAGTGTAAACCTGGACGACATAAAAACGGTTGCTCAATGGTTGACAGACAATTATGAAGCACCCAATCTTTTGGTTGGCCATTCTTTAGGTGGCGCAGCGGTGATTTTTGCAGGAGCTTAAATTGATTCAGTGAAGGTCATGACTACGTTTGGTGCACCTGCCGATCCATTTCATGTTGAGCATCTTTTTGGAGATAATTTAGAAGAGTTGAAGGAGAAAAGTGCGGCTAAAGTCAACATAGGAGGGCGACCATTCCATGTGAAGGTCAGTTTTTGGAAAACCTAAAGACACACGATATGGAGCAGGTACTACCTGAAATGCGCAAGGCGCTTTTGATTCTTCATTCACCCCAAGATACCATTGTGGGAATCAATAATGCGGCTCGTTTGTATGGATTAGCGCATCACCCTAAAAGCTTTGTGTCCTTGGATGGAGCTGATCACGTGCTAAGCAATAAATCGGATTCCATGTATCTGGGTTCTGTAATTGCCAATTGGGCAGAACGCTACTTGACGATAAAGGATGATTCGCTGCCTGAGGGTAGAGTAGAGGCCAAGCTTCAAAGCGAAGCATTTACCACAGCTATTTCTGTTGGCGAACATCACATGATAGCCGATGAACCGAAGTCGGTAGGTGTAAATGACCTTGGTCCTTCACCCTATGATTATGTTGCCTCAGGACTTGGAGCCTGCACGGCCATGACCATAAAGATACGCGCGGCACGTAAAAAAATGGGATTTGAAGGGAGTGACGGTTACGGTAAGTCACAACAAAAAATATGCTGCTGACTGTGACAATTGTGAACTACCGAGCACGAAGATTGACCACTTTACTCGAGTGGTAGAACTCAACGGTGATTTGGATACTAGCCAGCGAAAACGCCTGCTTGAAATAGCGAACAAGGGCCCAGTTCACAAAACACTAGAGGCCAGTTCTGTTATTGAGACTGAACTAAGAGTTTAGGCGACATTGGTTATCCTTGACT
>CALKOP010000130.1 GCA_938091155.1 uncultured Flavobacteriales bacterium
TAACACGAGTCAAGTTAATAGCCAAGGTTGCAAGGCACATTGTGTTTGCTGCATGTGAGGATATAAATCCAAATTGCCCTCCACAACCAATAGGTATATGTAATAGGTGTGCAATAGCTTGGTCGTGACAAGGTCTAAGCCGTTCAAAACCATACTTCATTGCAACTGATATTTGATCGGATAATAAAATCCCAATTGCAATTAAGAGAATTGAAAGAAAAAACAATCGAACATTCAGGCTTTGATAAAGAACTATACCGAGCAACAAATACAGAGGAATCCACGTAAGCTTTTCACTTACAAGAATCATTAGCGTATCGGCAAAGGGACTATTAAAATCATTGATTATTTGAGAAAACGCGATATCAAATTGTTTCAACGTTTCCAAACCAAATATTTATGCTGTAACTGCTTCCATTTCATTTACGGCCGCTTCAATTAACCCTTTGAATAATGCGTGTGGGTTGGCAACCGTGCTCTTATACTCCGGATGAAACTGCACCCCCAAAAAGAAAGGATGCTCGGGAAGCTCAACAATCTCAACCAATCCACTCTTTGGATTGATGCCAGAAAAGACCATGCCAGCACCTTCCATTTGAGATTTATATTCATTGTTGAATTCAAATCTATGCCGATGACGTTCACTTATGTCTGTCCTGCCGTATATTCTATGCGCCAAGGTTTGTGGTTGTATTTCACATTCATAGGCTCCTAGTCTCATTGTTCCGCCCATGTCAATAACCGATTTTTGCTCCTCCATGAGGTCTATAACAGCATGATCGGTTTTTGAATCCATTTCATAGGAGTTTGCATCCTTCAAATTCAAAACATTTCTAGCAAATTCAATCACTGCACATTGCATTCCAAGACAAATTCCTAAAAAGGGGACTTTGTTTTCCCGAGCATATTTTATGGCTATGATTTTCCCGGCCAATCCTCTTCTACCAAAACCTGGAGCCACAATGATGGCTTGAACAGATCCTAGTTGCTTTTCAATATTTTCCTCATCGATTTCTTCTGAGTGATATGACACAATGTCAATGGCGCACTCATTCGGTACACCGGCATGAACCAATGCCTCTAGAATTGATTTATATGCGTCTTGCAATTCAACATACTTGCCCACTAAACCAATTTTCACCGTCCGTTTCGGGTTTTTGAATTTAGTTAGGAAATCCTTCCATTTTCTAAGTGAAGGCTCCTCTCTCAACTGAAGCTTTAAGCGATCCAAAACAACTTGATCCAGTTTTTCTTCCTTCATAAGAAGCGGTACATCGTAGATTGTGTCAGCATCTCTCGATTCTATCACAGCGTTTTCGCTTAAGTTACAGAACAGAGCTATTTTTTTCTTTTGCTCGATTCCCAATTCATGTTCAGTTCTACAAACCAGAATATCAGGCTGGACTCCTTGAGATTGAAGCGTTTTTACGGAATGTTGAGTAGGTTTTGTTTTTAATTCTCCAGCAGCTTTAAGGTAGGGTACCAGGGTCAAATGAATAACCATGACATTATCAAATCCATATTCATATCTGAATTGTCTCACAGCCTCGATGTATGGTAAAGATTCAATGTCACCTACTGTACCACCTATTTCTGTTATTACGATCTCGTAAATACCTGTATTACCAAGTTTGGTTACGCAGTTTTTAATTTCATCCGTTATGTGAGGGATTATTTGAACCGTTTTACCCAAATAGTCACCCCTTCGTTCCTTTTCAATAACAGTTTGGTAAATCCTACCTGTAGTAACATTGTTGGCCTGAGAAGTTGGCACATTCAGAAAACGTTCGTAATGACCAAGGTCTAGATCCGTTTCTGCTCCATCATCAGTAACATAGCACTCACCGTGCTCGTATGGATTTAGAGTACCAGGATCAACGTTGATGTATGGATCTAATTTTTGAATTGTAACAGAGTAACCTCTGCTTTGAAGTAGCTTGGCTAGCGAGGCAGATATAATGCCTTTTCCAAGTGATGAGGTAACCCCTCCTGTGACGAAAATATATTTTGTTGACACCCGTATTGAATTCTTTAGCAACGGGAATCAAAAGTATAAACTCCGTGGCCTTTGAGGCTGTATTTCGTGAAAAGATTTTATGAGATCTGAATTTTTTCAGATGAGTCCTAGAAACTTAGGCTCATTCCAGCAGAAGGCATCATTGGTAGTTGGTTCACGCGCTCAAAATTCACCCGATCAAAGTAGAATATGTTTGGTCTATTATATGCGTTTGTAACGCCAATATTCGCTTCCAGTATGGAATTAACGGATAACACAAACTCTCTTTTCAGCGTGAAATCAAGCCTATGATAATAGGGGAGTCGCCCACCATTTAGATCATCGTAGATAATTCCGATTTCACCATTGGTGTTCTGAAGATCAGTTCCTGTGCCATTAGAGAAATCATATTGTTCATAGAACCCAAGAGTTTGTGTAAATGGGAACCCAGATCCCATATTCCATCGGGCATTCAATTCCCAAAGTCTTGTTTTGCCAAATTCATAGGAACCTACAAAGTTTACATTGTGCCGTCTGTCAAAAACAGGAGCGTAAGCCTGAATTCCGTCCCAACGAGTCACTTTGCCAAGTGAGTAAACTGCATATAGGTTGAAGTTCTTTTTGTCGTAGTTTAAAACAAAATCAACACCATAGGCATCTCCGGTTTCGATGATGAAATCCTTTTTCAGTTCATCAGCTCGGTCAAAATTAGCGTCATTATCATCAAAGATTTTGTTACGATTTACATTCGTCACTTGAGTAAACATTTTGTAGTACCCTTCTATATTTACATTGATATATCTTGTAATGTCGAATTCAGCACCTACTATAAAGTGATTTGCCTTTTGCAATGCATGAGTGATTTCTCGGGAACCTCCATTTTCGAGGATTAAGTCCTTTTGTAAATTGTCTGGACCAGCTAAATATCCATTAAACAAGTTCACAACATCTCTGTCACTATTGGCGGCAATTAAATTCTGACTATAAATACCAGCCGCACCTTTTAGGCGAAAGTTATCCGTCACGTTGTATTTGGCTCCGATACGAGGTTCAGGCGATAGCGTACTCAATGATGCGTAATAATGTAGGCGCATACTTGGATCAAGAATAAGCTTACCCAAGCTCTTTTTATATTTTATATAAAATGCGAGTTCGGTAGTGCTTTGCTTTTGCTCAATTACTCGGTTGACTTCGTTGGTGAATTTGTAGTCGGTAGAAAAACCAACAACCTCAAGACCATATTTAACATCGTCATCTCCGATAAAATACGTGAAGTTTAATCCTCCATTAAACCCATTAATTGAGCTTCGTCTATCTGCACTAACTCCATCCTCCACCAGGTTGATGTTGTAAGCAGAATACGCGAAGTTTCCGTCAATTAAAACAGCGCTTCCACCTGGTATTAATAGGAAGTTTCCACCAACCCCGGCATTGTTCCAATTCAAGTCTGAAATGGCCTTGTACTTGACGCGATCATCATAATATAATCCGAAAATGTTGGCCTTACTACCATTTTCACCATTGAATGTGACTTTGCCGTAGAGGTCAGTATACTGGAAAGGCAATCCTTCTTCATCAATATAACTGTAAACAATTTTTGAACTTTGATTTAAATAACTGTGTTTGGCAGATGCAATGTATGATATGCTACTGCCGCCTATTTTCTTTGGTCTAACCAATGGACCTTCTACATTAAGCTTCGAGCCAAAAGTGCTTAAGGAAACGTTACCGTGAAATTCATTGTAGTTTCCATCAATAGTTGTTATATCCATAATAGAAGATATACGCCCACCATAATTTGCCCCGTATCCTCCAGTATAAACATCAGCATTTCGGATAATGTCTGTATCAAATACTGAGAAAAGTCCAATAGAATGAAATGGATTATATACGATCATACCGTCTAAAAGAACTTTGTTCTGAACAGGGGACCCACCACGGATGTACAATTGCCCACCCTGATCTCCGGTGAAAACAACACCTGGTAAGACTTGCATATATTGAGCTATATCAGCTTCGCCACCTATGCTCGGAAGCTTTTCAATTTCTTTAGGAGTGATTTTCTGAACAGACATTTTCACCTCTGTCTGAGCTTCGATTTTATCAGCGGATATTTCAACAACACCTAACTCCTCAACCTTAGATTCAATAAAAAGCTTTTGGTTCAGAATAGCCCCCTTACCAACAGTAATTTCTTCAGCAGCGATGCTAAAACCTAAGGCTGAAACCGAGATTGTATAAGCTCCTGGTGGAATTTTAGATATGGAATAGTAACCATTTACATCAGTAGATGCACCCATTTGGGTTCCTTTCAAAAATACATTGGTGAAAATGATAGGCTCACCTGTGTTTTTGTCATATACAAAACCTCGTATGGTGCCTGATTGTGATAGACCAATGAATGAAATAGATAAAAATAAGGAGAGTAATAACCAACGCATAGAACGTACATCTAATTAAGTCGCCAAAAATAGTATTACAGGTAAGGCGAGAAACATAACTTAGTTAACTGCAACTATGGTTAATTAGACGTTAGAAACAAGAGCTAAACGGTGTTTTAGAATCTGCCTGCTTGAGAATATGCTTTTTGATAATATGGGGTGTTTAAATCACTAATAATGACTCCTTTACTGGAGCTGGCGTGCACAAACTTGCCATTTAGAAGATATACTCCAACATGAGAGTGTTTTTTTCCTTGGATATTGAATATCACAATATCTCCTTCATTTATTCTTGACTTGGAAATTGATTTTGCCTCATCAGCAATAGCTGATGCAGTGCGCGGAATCATTTTGTTGTAAACGTCAGAGTATAGCGCATTAATAAAACCAGAACAATCCACGCCTGATTTAGATTGTCCACCATATTTATAGGGTACTCCATACCATTCATCGATGAACTCGTAAAGCTTTATGTTTTCAATTTGAGCAGTTGATACACCAAGAATACTGGCGTATTTTTTTTGAATGCTAGAATTACTCGCACCTCTTATTCGGTTTGAACTATCACCATTTTGCGAGGCCTGTCTCAAATTTTTACATGAGAACAGAAATGAAGTGCAAATAGCAAGGCTTATTATTATGCGAAATGACATAAACCGAAGCTAAGTGAAGAATGATGAATAATTAGGTCAACATTAGGAACTTATCGAAACTTCAAGTTTCATAAGTGCTATTTGGTCAAGACTATTCTTTTGCTATCTATTAACTCACCTTGAGAAAACTGAATATAGTAGATGCCATTTTGTAGCCTACTAATATCTATTGTAGCATTTCGGTTAATTGATCCATTTTGCAATAACCTTCCATCTAAACTATAAACGTCATAATTAGTTGATTCTCGTAGGTTTTGAACCTGTAAAAGTCCTGCAGTTGGATTTGGAAAAATAGAAAGTCCATCGAATGAAAAGGCCTGAATACTGGTGGAAGTGTTTAATTCAGTCAAGGGGCCACCAGATGGAGTCGCCACAAAAACTCCAATTTTATTAGATGAGTCGCTTGTGTTTGTATCAGAAATACCCGATAAAACCCATGTTTGGGCACCTCCACCGAGTTGCGATAGTGGAACACTATAACTGAGAATAACAGTCTCCTCAAGATCAGTTTGAACCTTTATTTGATAATTGGCCGCAGGAATGGTTCGATAATCACTTACTTGACCAAATGAACTTTGACTAAATATTGATTCGCCCAGTTGACTGGTTTCGAGTACGCTAACTTGATCTACGTCTGTGGCTCCATGAACCCAAACTATATCACAGTTGTATCCAGTGCTAGCAACTTTTTTAGTTGTGATTTCTGAAAAAGTGAGCGGTTTAAATGGAATAATGCTTTGATCTTGTAAACCGCTTAAAACATATGTATAAGTCTCACCATGAACAAGTTCAGTTTCTAATCGAATAAGACTATCTGCAACAGTGGACGAATTATTCATGGCTGCGGCTAATTCAAACTTTCTACCTGAGGCGACATTTATAAAACCTGTAGAGGTTCGAAATTGTAAATTATCTACAGAAAGATTTCCATTGAAGTAAAAATCAAGAGAGCTCAATGCCTTTTCCGGTAAATTATGAATAATTTGTATTTGAGCAAATGCATTATCAAGTGGGATAAATAATCCTCCGGTACTTCTTACGATATGAAAACCCAACGAAGGGCCATTCAGATTTGCGGATCGATCTTCAAAACCAGTAAATACCACCGTGAAAGCACTATCATTTAATTGTTGGTCACCTAGAAAGAACTCCAGTTCACGTATTATATCTGTGCCTGATCCTTCACGTATTCTGAGAAAATAATTGAATGCTTCAAGTGAGTTGTAATCTGATAATTGCGAATAATCGAGGTTATTAACTAGTTGCGAAATATTAGTGGTTATGTCTAATATGTCTATTGTACCAAGATCTGAGGCTCCATTAAAAAAGGCAAACTCAGAATAATTGCTCAAGACGGATATTGCCTTCACTTCGAATATGGATAAGTTAATTTCATGAAATGGAGTATATCCACTTGTTACAAACCCAGTAACGAAAACTTGGAAATGCTTGTCATTTGTAAGCTTAAATGAATCTCGATAAAAGCTATTGGAAGTGTCAATGGAATTAGAAGGGCATAGGCTAATGATCATAAATGTGCCCGTGTCAATGTTTAATTGCGCTGATGAAGAACGAAAATTAAAATCATCCAGAATTTTGATAGAATCGATCCATACATCAACCTTACTTAAGGCTGAGTCAGCCGAACAATGGACAAGTTGAAGCGATGCTTGCTGCGATCTAACAGTGCAAACGAACAGTAGAACCGCAAATAATATTGAAACGAGAGTTTTCATTTAGACTTGGTGGTGTGAATATAAGGATGTCAAGCATATTTAAATTATGGTTTTGCACTCATAACGCTACTATGTCAAGTGATATCGATTTAGTTACTTTTATACATATTGTCCGCAAATGAAGTTGTCTAAAATGCTTTCTTTCTTTTTTTTATTCATGATATTAAATGGTGTTTTGAAATCTCAGGATCAGCCGAAGATTGATAGTCTGTTTCAGGTTTTGAGGACATCAAAACAGGATACAAATAAGGTCTTGCTGTTATATGAACTAAGTCGTGGGTTTTTCAATAGTGACATAGTCGGTTCTGAAAAATATGCCAACAGGGCCTTATTTCTATCCGAAAAGCTAGGCTACAAAAAAGGAATAGCACTCTCCTATAGTAATTTAGGGATCATTAATTACTACAAGGCTATATATGGCGTGGCGTTGTCTTATCACGAACGGTCATTAGAATTGATGAGCGAAATTGGAGATAGAAAAGGCATGGCTGGTTCGCATAATAATAAAGGTGCTGTTTACACACAGCAAGCAAATTATTCCTTTGCTATAGAAGAGTATTTAAGCTCGCTTCGAATTATGGAGGAGATTGGCAATGATGAAGGAATGGGTAAGTCATATAATAATATCGGATTAGTTTATTATCTCCAAGGAAACTACCCTGAGGCTAAGAATTACTATAAGAAGGCTCTCAAGATATTTAGAGATCGTGATGATAAATCTCGAGTCTCAGACATTCTTAATAATATGGGTTTAATTGCATACGAAGAGGGCGATTATGCCGGCTCACTAGATTATCATAAAAACTCTTTGGATACGAGAAAGTCACTTGGAAATACACGTGGACAGGCCACATCCTTCACAAATATTGGTGATGTTTATGCTGCAACTGATGCGTTTGATAAAGCACTTGAATATCAAAAAAAGGCACTGGATATTCAGGAGGAATTAGGAGATAAAAAAGGAATGTTAAGTTCTATGAGAGGCATTGGAACTGTGTACTCCATGACTGGTAAGCAAACCGAGGCCTTAGAGTATATGAACCAAGTACTAGACCTATCCACAGAAATTGGTGCTAATCGAGAATTACGCGATGCGTATAACGAAATCAGTAATATACACACTGATATGGGGAATTTTGAAGAGGCCCTTAAATTCAAGGCTAGATATTCTCAAATAAAAGACACGCTTTTCAGTGAACAAACTTCGGAGATGGCATCTAACATTGAGGCGAAATTTGAAAACGAAAAAAAGGCAAAGGAGATCGAGATACTTAAAAAGGAAAACGAAATCCAAGATTTAGAATTAGCCCGGAATAGATTATTAATTATCGCTTCCATTGGTGGACTTGTGCTGGCGATAATATTCATATTCATATTTGCTAGAATTAATAGAGATAAACGCAAGGCGATGCTATTGCTACAAGAACA
>CALKOP010000131.1 GCA_938091155.1 uncultured Flavobacteriales bacterium
AGAAGCAGCTTCAAAACTTGGTTTACCTCCACAAGAATTTGAACAGATCGTTGAATATTTAGGAAGAATCCCAAATTTCACTGAGTTGTCTATATATTCAGTTATGTGGTCTGAGCACTGTTCTTATAAGAATAGTATAAAATGGCTTAAAACATTGCCCAAAAAGGGTCCTGCCATATTAGCCGAAGCAGGTGAAGAGAACGCAGGATTAGTGGATATTGGAGATGGAATGGCGTGTGCTTTTAAAATCGAGTCTCATAATCACCCAAGTGCAATTGAGCCTTATCAGGGAGCGGCTACAGGTGTTGGAGGTATCAATCGAGATATATTCACAATGGGAGCACGACCAATGGCTCAATTAAATAGTCTCCGATTTGGCGATCCTGAATTAGAAAGAACAAAGTGGCTTGTTAAGGGAGTTGTCAAGGGAATTGGAGACTATGGAAATGCCTTCGGTATTCCAGTTCTTGGTGGTGAAGTGTTTTTCGATAAATCATATAATCAAAACCCGTTAGTTAATGCAATGTCTGTGGGTATTGTAGATATAGACAAAACCATCTCAGCAACTTCGCATGGGGTCGGTAACCCTGTATTTATTGTTGGCTCAAGTACAGGTAAGGATGGCATTCATGGAGCAACTTTTGCATCAGGAGATCTTTCGGATGATAGTGCAGATGATTTGCCATCTGTGCAGGTTGGAGACCCTTTTCAAGAGAAGCTTTTAATGGAAGCGTCTCTGGAAATTGCAGAAACAGATGCTATTATTGGTATGCAGGATATGGGTGCTGCTGGAATTACTTGTTCTACGTCTGAAATGTCTGCCAAGGGTGAGTGTGGTATGGATATTTACCTAGATAAGGTGCCAACTCGTCAAGAAAATATGTTGCCTTTCGAAATTCTATTGAGTGAGTCTCAAGAAAGGATGTTGGTGGTGGTAAAGAAAGGTCGTGAGAAAGAAGTCATAGACATCTTTGAAAAATGGGATTTGAATTGTGTTCAAATTGGCGAGGTTACTGAGGGAACACAATTGAGGTATTATATGAACGGAGAACTTGTAGCTGAGGCTCCAGCGGGCTCACTGGTTTTAGGCGGTGGTGCCCCTGTTTATGATCGAGAATACAAAGAACCCGAATATATAAAAGAGGTTGAAGCTTTCGATCCTATAAGCGTGAGTCAGCCTGAAGATATTGTAGAGGCTGCACATAAAGTATTTAGCCATATTAATATAGCATCTAAAAAATGGATTACGAGTCAATATGACTCAATGGTTGGCACAATTAACATGTCCACGAACAAGCCAACGGATGCTGGTATTATCAATTTAAAAGACTCTAACAAGGCAATTGCAGTAACGGTTGATTGTAATGCACGTTATGTTCACTCAAATCCTGAACGAGGATGTTCAATTGCGGTAGCAGAGGCAGCAAGAAATATTATCTGCTCAGGTGGTAATCCATCTGCAATTACCAACTGTTTGAATTTTGGTAACCCATATTTACCTGAGGCTTACTGGCAGTTTGTTGGCGCAGTAAAGGGAATGACTTTGGCCTGTTTGAAATTTGAAACTCCCGTAACTGGTGGAAATGTAAGTTTCTATAACCAATCAACAATTGACGGAGTAACAGTGCCTGTGTTACCAACACCTACAATTGGTATGATTGGTATTGTTGAGGACAAGGAGCAAATTACTACTCTAGCTATTCATTCCTCAGATCATAAACTATATCTAATAGGTGAACACTCTGATGATATGGGAAGTTCTCAATACCTGCTTAATTATCATGGAGTTGAGTATAGTCCAGCTCCAGTTATGGATATTGATGTTGAGTGGAATTTGCAAAACAATTTAAGATCTGCTATTCGCAATGGTTTAATTGAAAGTGCGCACGATGTGTCTGATGGAGGGTTGTTTACCACACTTGTCGAAATGTCTCTCCCAAATTCCATTGGCTTCGATATTGATATCGATTCTGAACTACGAATTGACGGGGTCCTCTTAGGAGAAGGACAGAGTAGGGTAATAGTGGCAATTAGTCCTGAAAATGAAATGGCCTTTACTGAACTAATGAAGGAGCATTCTCAGACTGTGAGCTACTTAGGTGTTACCGGCGGTGATTCATGTATCATTAATGAAGTGTCATTTGGAACTGTATCAGAATTAAACCACATGAATCAAAACTCAATGCCAAGCTTTATGTCCAATTAAGATAATCAGCATTGTTTAACGCATAAAAAAAGGGTTCCATTTGGAACCCTTTTTTTATGATCTTTACTTAAAGACCTAGTGCTGTACTACGATCATCTTTGATCCCACATACCCATCAGCCTTGATGCGCATGGAATAAGAACCTTCCGCAATATCACCAACGTAGATTATTTGGTTCTTGATACCAGCATTCAATTCCGTTCGCTTTACCAAACGGCCACTTATGTCGAATAATTCTATTGTGAGCTCTTCTAAGTTGCCATCATTTAGGTCAATTATAATAATGTCATTAGCAGGGTTTGGATAAATGTGAAGGCTACTCATCACATCCTCCGGAATACCAACAACATTAACCGTGATGCTGTCGCAAATTGTATCTGACCCGCAAACATTGGAAACATACTGACAAACCTCAAACTTACCTACTTCAGTAAAATAATGTACTGGATTTACCAATGTACTAATAGTGTTGTCAGAGAATTCCCATAGATAAGCATCCGCGAATTTAGAGCTGTCAAAGAAGTTTACTTGCGAAGTAATTTGCTCGTAGCTGAATCCACCAGTCGGATCTACAGGAATATTATGTTCCTGTACAGAATTACATGGTTTTAATGTCCATCCTTCAAGTGTCACTGTCAATGTAACATCATATGGACCATCACCAACAAATGTGTGTGATGGGTTAGGTGAATTGACAATGGGTGTTCCATCACCAAAATTCCATTTGTAAGCCTGAACAAATGAAGAGCTGAATGCTATTTGATTGTAATACTTGCTTTGAATAATGTCAGAGGATAATTCATAAAACTCTGCAGGTTGATTCTCTAGATCTAAACATTCAAAATCGTACTCAAAGTTGGCGTCAAGGTTAAACTCAATTAATGGTTCAATTAGAACATCCATGTCGCATGCAGTGCCTGAACAATTGAATGTGCTGACACTTGCCGCGGTAACCCAAGCAGTATCGTTGAACCTTCCAATAGCTAATAAATCGCCCTGGCCATCATTTTCTTCCCAATCACTCACGCCAATTTGAATTGGCACAGGATAAGACCTTGCTGTGTCAAACTCAATTGTTAGGATATAGTCATTAATTACATCCACAGGTCTATCAAAAATGGCTGTATAACGAGTCGAGTCGTTGTAAAACGTATCGACCACTACTTTGGTAATATGCACTTCAGATTCAGCAAGAGCATCTCCGTCAGGTAGTTTATTTCCTCCCTTATCATATATGCGACACTTTACCACATAATCATCCTTAAACAACCCTTGATGATTGGCATAGAAACTGAAGCCATGTACAACCATTGGCTGGTTTACATCGAAAATTTGACCAATTCCAAATAGTCTACCCGGGTTACTCTCTCTTATCTCCCTTACTCTAGTGTCTGTTCCTCTAGCAGCAGTATATCGCACACTGTCTTTACCACAGTTAAGAGTGGTGTTCGTAGCTACTGCAACATTCTTACACTGCTTAATTGTACCACAGGAAGTTTCCATTGTTTGGCAAACCCAGTAGGTACCAGGCTCAAAGTATTTATGCTGCGGATCTTCATTAACACTTGTGTTTCCATCACCAAAATCATAATGAATACTAGAAAACAGGCCAAACGTCTCATTAGTGAAGTTTACTTCAAGATTCTTTGTATTGTAGCTAAAATCTTGTTTTGGCTTTTCTTTAATTATTTGTGTAACCGAGCTTTCACAAAACTGATCGGTCCAAGTAATTATTTTGGCCGTCATGGTAGCTACATATGGTCCATTTGTAGGATAAAAGTGAATTGGGTCAGCCAAGTCTGCGATAACTCCATCTCCAAAAACCCAACGCTGTCTGCTGCCAAGATTGTAAAATGCCCTCCTGTTGTACATCCTGCTATCAACAATTGGCGCCCCATCATTGAAAAATTCTACAGTCTCGCCTAGTTCATCAAACAAACACTCAGGATCATTAACAAAAGAGGCATTTATATTATACTGTACAAATGGTTCAAAGAAAAAATCAGCATCGAATGGATCAATGCTATTATACAGATATTCATAAGACTTAATATAGCTCGTACCCTGTTTTACTCCAGCCAACCACTCCTCATTTCCGTCTGAGCTAGTCCCATCAAGATGATTGTGCAGTAAGACAAATGGAGGATTCGTAGGGTCTGTTCTAACAACCACAGTATAATCCTCATCTACATCAACAGGCGTCCAAGTTACCTCAACAGCATATG
>CALKOP010000132.1 GCA_938091155.1 uncultured Flavobacteriales bacterium
GGCTTTTTTCTTTTAATGCATTGCTATGAAAATTCTATTTGTTTGCTTGGGTAATATATGTCGCTCACCAATGGCTGAGGGTATATTCCGAGATAAGTCTTCGGCTTTAGATTTGGAAATTGACTTTGATTCATGTGGCACGGGCGATTGGCATGTGGGCGAAGAACCAGATGAGCGCGCCCAAGCCTGCATTCAAAAAAATGGAAGCGAGATAAGTGATTTACGAGGACGTCAGTTTCGCAAAAGCGACTTCGAAGAGTTTGATCGTATCTATACGATGGATGAATCAAACCACCGCAATGTTTTAAAGCTCACGGACAATGCAGCGCATAAGGCAAAAGTGAAAATGATTTTAAATGAAACCCATCCTGGAACGAATATGTCAGTTCCAGATCCATATTTTGGTGGAGAAAATGGTTTTGATGGAGTCTATCAAATGCTGAGCGATGCAGCGGACACTGTTTTAGATAAAATAGAACATGAATAAAGGAAGATTGCTGTTAATTCCGACTGCGTTAAGCGAGTACAAGCCTTTGATTTTTTTGCCTGCAAAGAGTTTGGAAGAGGTTTATTCACTGAAAAATTTCATTGCTGAACGATCAAAAACTGCCCGTCAATTCTTAAAATATATAAAGGTGCCAGCAGCAATGAGCGACCTAAATGTGGTCGAAATGAATAAGCATCGAGATGAAGATTATAAGGAGTTATTGCAACCGTGTTTAGACGGATTCGATGTCGGGCTATTATCCGAGGCTGGCGCTCCAGGAGTAGCTGACCCAGGTAGTGGAGTTGTCATGGCAGCGCACCGAAAAGGAATTAAAGTGGTACCACTTGTTGGTCCATCATCAATTCTATTAGCTCTTATGGCATCTGGAATGAATGGTCAGCAGTTTTTATTTCATGGTTATTTACCAAAAGATAATCGTGAGTTAGTCTCTAAGCTGAAAGACTTAGAGTGGAATTCAAAGCAAACAAATACCACTCATTTGTTCATTGAAACACCATTCAGGAATTTGCGAATGTTTGATGCCTTGACCCAAATATTGAATCCACAGACGCTCCTATCAATTGCTGTTGAAATAACATCCGAGAATGAGGATATTAGAACTCTTTCTATCGCTGAATGGAAAAAAACCAAAATAAAGTTGGATAAAAAACCCGCTGTTTTCCTTTTATACGCAGGGCAAAAAGTGAAATAAAATCACATTGTAAATAGATTACGTTCACCAACATGAGCTTTGATATCAGATTAACAATTAAACATCTGAAATCATGAGCACCAATGAACTTAATTTTTACCTAAACTCTTTCGATCGGCCTCAAAATTTTAATGACCAAGCTTGGGTCCAATTACTGGAGCAAAGCCGAACGGTTTGGAATAAATTCTTGTCTGGTGAAGATTGGAAAGAGAGCCTCAATATTCCCTGTAAGGAAGCATACTTAATGCTAGTAAACACTGAAGGGGAACTTATAGTGAAAGATGATTCATTGTTGAACTATGTTAAGAACGAGCATGTGAAATCATGGATTAAAAGAGTGGAAGAAATTGCATTCAAGGCACTCAGAGATAAGCGCTACGAAATTGCAGAGCGCTACTTCGGCAAGTTGATTAAGCTTGATAGTAGTAATGCCATGCATTATTGCAGAAGAGCGGTGGTTCGAAAGCAATTAATGAATCATAAAGCATCCTTGAAAGATTTGTCTGAGGCTATTAATCTCAATCCTAATGTTTCTGCCTTTTATAAGCACAGAGCGGAGGTTTTCCGTCTTCTTGATGTTGATCATAAAGCAATGTCTGATTTGAATAAGGCCATTAAACTCAATCCCAGTGAAGCTTCTCTTTATGAGGTTCGCGGTAAGTTTCGTTTGTCTTTGGGCGACAGAGCCGGAGGTAGATTGGATCTATTGAGAGCCGAGGAGTTGAGTAGTGATTCAGATTCTGATGGAATAAATGAAATGAACAAAGTAGCGTGACCGCTATCAGGCTTTAATTCAAGATCTTTCAATAGGCGCGGATAACTAGGTGTTAGTCTGTGGTTCTTTTAATGAATATGAAAACTTCGATAATGTGAAAATTAATTATTCAGGATTAGATGGCTTTGTGTGGAAGCAGTCGATTTTATGGATGGTGATGACTCCGAAGCGGTAATCGATATGCAGTTATACTATGAACCTGGTGAATGGGAGATTCCGTCAGTGTATTTACCAGATCTTAATATTATCGCACGAAGAATAAAAGGACATTTAGAAGATTCAATTGAGATTGCTTCCTATACCGATGCGATAGGTGATGAGTCAAGTAATTTGGATTTATCTCAAATAAGAGCTGATGCCATTGTTTCTTATCTGATTTGAAGAGGAATTCGAGAAAGCCAAATCTCAGGTAAGGGATATGGCGAATCCGCCATTACAAATCCCTGTTTGGATGGGGTTGAAAACTGTTCAGATACCGAACACTAAGCGAACCGAAGGACAGAAATACGCTTGAATCGAGAGAAGGACAAAAAAAGAAGATAAGTGGACAGGGAAATTTATTGACAAGTTTTAAAACTGCTTCAAAGCGTAGTTTTACCCATCGTCATTAATTATCCGTGCTGTTTAATAGTCCTCTTTTCATATTATACTTCCTGCCAGTCCTTTCGGTAGCCTATTATTTGGTACCAAACCATTGGAAAAATGCGGTGGCCCTTGTTGCTAGTATTAGTTTCTATGCCTGGGGCGCTCCCACATTTGCTCTGATACTCATCGTCAGCGGAATCTTCGATTATTATTTATCCAAAAAGTTTCAATCTGCTCGCGCATTGCCTTGGCTTTGCCTTGGCTTAACGTACAACCTGTCTACTCTCTTCCTTTTTAAATATTTCAATTTTTTTATTGAAAATGTGCACGATGTATTTGGGGTACTTGGATTGGGTCTTAATGCACATTTCGAGTTAATACTACCCATTGGTATCTCGTTCTTCACTTTTCAAAA
>CALKOP010000133.1 GCA_938091155.1 uncultured Flavobacteriales bacterium
CGTTGGGCCAAATGGAGCGGGTAAGTCTACGCTAATCAAGGCGGCTATGGGATTGTTGCCACTTGGCTCAGGATACATTCGGTTATTCAATCAGTCACTTGACGAAGTGCGGAACAGGGTTAGTTATGTGCCACAGCGTGAATCCGTTGATTGGGACTTCCCAACATCTGTTTTGGATGTGGTTTTGATGGGAAGATACGGTAAGCTTGGTTTATTCAAACGACCGACTAGTGCAGACAAAGAGATTGCTTTGAATTGTTTAAAAAAGGTAGGCATGGAAGCCTTTACAAAAAGGCAGATTTCACAACTTTCTGGCGGACAGCAGCAACGCGTGTTCCTAGCACGAGCATTAGCACAAGAAGCTGATTTGTATTTTATGGACGAGCCGTTTGCGGGGGTCGATGCTGCCACAGAATCAGCTATACTTAAAATCCTTCGTGAATTAGCGGATAGCGGTAAAACGGTCATTGTTGTTCACCATGACTTACAATCCGCAGCTGAATTTTTTGACTGGATAGTACTTCTTAACTTACGTCTAGTTGCTTGCGGGCCAATAAAGGATGTGTTTACCAATAAGTTGCTTCAGGACACATATGGCGGAAAGCTTACTGTACTTGCGGAGGTAGGTGAATTGGTCAAGAATCGAGAAATACCGAGTAGAGAAAAGTATTGATGGAAACGTTGATTGAATTTTTTTCGTTTCAGGATGCAAGCATTATTGCTGTTGTAGTCGGATCTATTTTAGTCACCTCTTCATCGGCAGTTGTAGGCACATTTACCTTTTTGAAAAAGAAGGCTTTGTTGGGAGATGCTGTGGCTCACGCTGTCTTACCTGGAATTTGTCTTGCTTTCATTGTTTCTGGTACAAAGAATCCGTTGATTTTAATTGTCGGTGCATTCATAACGGGCTGGTTGTCATTGGTTTTAATCGACTTTATTACTGCTAAAACTAAACTAAAAGAGGATACGGCAATCGCCCTGGTGCTGTCGGTTTTTTTTGGAGTTGGAATTTTAATGTTGACCAAGATTCAGCATTCTGGCAATGCGGCACAATCGGGATTAGATTCCTTTTTATTTGGCAATGCGGCCGCCCTTATTGGGGCTGATTTGTTGGTTTTCGCAACTGTGTCCGCTATATTATTATTGGTAATCGGACTGCTTTTTAAGGAAATGAAAATATTGGCATTTGATCCGGAATATGCCAAAGTTATCGGACTACCTGTCCGCAGTCTAGAGCTCGTATTAACCTCACTCACAGTGTTGGCAGTTGTTACAGGTATTCAAGCTGTTGGAGTTGTCCTAATGGCCGCCATGTTGATTACACCTGCAGCAGCCGCTCGTTTCTGGACACAAGACACATTTAAAATGGTAGTCATCGCAGGATTTTTGGGCGCATTTTCTGGTCTTGCAGGTGCTTTTGTGAGTTACTCGGCTCCGACCATGCCCACTGGACCTTGGATTGTTATGATTATTTCGATTATCGCCCTAGTCTCTTTTTTTGTGGCGCCCAAACGTGGAATATTTTCTAGAAATCTTCATCAACGCGTATTGCGACACATGATCATGGATGAAAATTTATTAAAAGAACTATATCATATTGGTGAAAAAGATAATTCACCTTTTAAGGAAAGGACGATCGCAGCCATCATGTACGAGCGATTTTTTCCTGAAGGGCAATTAATATCGGGACTGAGCAGGTTGAGGCGGAAAGGCTTTTTGGTGAGCAAGGATGGAAAATGGAAGTTTAGCCAATCTGGTTACGAAAAAGGGCAACGAATGGTCAAGCTACATCGATTATGGGAGCTTTATTTGACTGAATATTTAAAAATTGCCCCTGATCATGTTCATGAAGATGCAGAGACAATTGAGCACGTAATTACTCCAGAATTAGAAGCTCGATTAGAAAAAATGCTTTCTTTTCCTGAAAAGGACCCGCACCAAAGTCAAATACCATATTGATGGATGCTTTTTACATCATAGCAACAGCGAGTTCATTTGCCATATCATGCGCTATTCTGGGTTCATTTTTGATTCTTAGAAGAATGGCAATGGTTGGAGATGCCATTTCTCATGCGGTATTACCGGGAATTGTGATTGCCTTCTTATTCACTGGATCCCGAGATTCAATAGAGATGATTATTGGGGCTGGAATTTTGGGTGTTTTCACTACGTTTATAATTGAGTTTTTTCACCGAAAGGCCCGCCTACAAGCTGACGCAGCTATTGGTGTTACATTCACTTGGCTGTTCGCTTTGGGAGTTATTTTGGTATCCCTATATGCCGGACAGGTCGATATTGATCAAGAGTGCGTGCTTTATGGTGAAATAGCCTATGTGCCACTTGATGTTTGGATCACTGATTCTGGTCAAAACCTAGGGCCAAGGGCGTTGTATATTGCCGCGGGAATTCTTGTAATCAATCTGATTTTCATGTGGCTTGGTTACAGGTATTTATACCTGACCTCATTCGATCCACAATTCGCAGCTACCATTGGAGTAGGGGTTTCTGTCTGGAACTATTTATTGATGGGGTCTGTTTCAATGACCACAGTTGCCGCCTTTGAATCTGTTGGCGCCATTCTTATCGTGGCTTTGATGGTTGCGCCTGCGGCAACCGCATATTTGATAACAGATCGCCTAGGACGTATGATCGGACTTGGAGTTTTGTTTGCGATTTTAATAAGTTTCTTAGGTTATTACCTCGCCGCTTGGCTCGATGCATCCATTGCTGGGGGAATTGTCACCGTGGCTGGTATTTTGTTTTTCTCAGTAATGATGATACAAAAGCTTTGTCTAAAGCGGTTAGCGTTAGGTTCAAGCCATTCCGACCTTAAGGCTTCGTAAGATCTCTATTTAATATTCTAAACTCGATAAGCTCAAATTTTAATATTTGTTCTGTCGTTGAATCGTTAAGTTCGAATTATGCAAGCCAATTTAAATCCAAAAACCATAGCTGTTGATTTTGATGGAACAATTGTGGAACATCAATATCCCAAAATTGGAAAAGAAATGTTGTTTGCCTTCGATACGCTGAAATTACTTCAGAAAAAGGGGGACCGACTCATTCTTTGGACGTATCGCTCAGAAGCATATTTGGATGAAGCAGTTGAATATTGTCGCGAAAACGGTATTGAGTTCTACGCGGTTAATAAGAGCTATCCTGAAGAAAAATTTGATGAAACCATTAGCCGAAAGCTAGATTGCGATCTTTTTATAGACGATCGAAACGTAGGTGGATTCATCGGCTGGGGTGAGGTCTACCGAACGTTATATCCAGACGGTGACGAATTTGAGCACATACTGAGCAACGCTGATGCTCATTACAATAACCAAAGTAAGGTGATTGTAAAACTCAAAGCCTTGTTTGGGATGAAATGAAACATTCTTGCTGTTTTTAGCCCCTAGGTTAGGTACCTTGTGGAAAACGTATGCTAGTGTGGACATTCTGTCCGTGATAATGCAACGCGCAATTTTCAGCTTGAATTTCAGAGTAGGCAAGCATCTGTATACCTAATGAATCTGCTATTGTGCAGATGGAAGTTTGAGCGGATTATAAGTCTGATTTAGCTTGGATTCAGTACAATAAAGTTCTTTTACTTTTTTGTTGCTGGATTAAACCGAAGAATAAAATTTGATCTGTTATCGTCATTCTCAAGCTTCATGTATACATCAAAATCACCACTCTAATGAGTAAAACCATATGAATTCAATCGATAGTTATTTCCGAAGAAAATATGGTTTTCTAGTTTTGCTGATCTGAATATTTGATTCTTCACGTCCCTCTAATGTATTCAATAATGAAGGTCAATGAAAGGTCAAGGCGCCGAAATTGGTTGTGAAATCAGATAACTTATTACCTTTCGCGAACAAAAGATTCACCCCCCTTTCGCTGTGCACGATCAACACATTTTTGAGATAAAAGAATTTACGGCTAAGGCTACCCATTCTCTTAGGTTATACTCCAGCGAGAAACTGCCGCAGAAATTACTTGATCAACTTACTGAACTGCTTGAGAGGCGCATCAGCATTGATTTGTTTGTAGGAGAAACCGTTCCAAGAAAACGCGAGTCCGAACCGTTTTACCTTTATAAAATTATCGGGTTGAGCAGGGATGGAGCCAACCTGTATCAAGGAACTCAGTTTTTTGGAAATAGATTATTCTTATGTCAGCGCGACTTCGATCAGATTATTCGGATTGACATAGCAACCGGCGGCGTGGATTTCTTTTCTTCGGATGTTGAAGAGTACAAGATATTTAGCGGATTATTTGAATTAAACACCTCTCCTGAAGATGAGGTTAATCGAGAATCAGGCGATATTATTATTGAGTTGGCTGCTGAGAATAAGATCGCATTAAAGAATTCCAATGTCTCCATTTCATGGTCGGTTGAAAATGCTATTGGAAGAGAATTGAGTGGACTTGCGGCTGTCGAGGATTCGGGTACAGAGCAGTTTCTGATAACCGAAAACCGGATCATAAAGCTATTTGCCTGGAATCAGCATTCTAAAAAAATTAAGTCCATATTCATTCCTGTGGTTGAGCGACCTCAGATTTTTTACGATGTGCAGTTCCTGAACTTGAGCTCGAATAAATTCGTTTCACTTCCTGAGGAATCCGGCAGGGGCGTTTTTGGTGTGAGTAAAGGAAACAAGGTGCGCGTGCTTTGGGAAGTGAGAAATGCGGAGGATGTGAAAGTCGAACCTTTTGACTCTAACGATCACACGGGTCAGGTGGAGTTTTATCCAGAAGGTCAATATCAGCTCGATATTACGGCGAGCCTCCAAATGACCACGGAGTCAAAACGGATTCTTATTCAGGAATTTCCGGTGCCTGTTTTCAAGGATGCGTTGGTTGACATAAATCCGCAGTTTTCCAAAAAGGAGCGCTTTGTGATCGATTACGCGCGATTACGCGCCTATCAGTTTTTAGAAAAACGTGATGTGCTAAGTTATTCGAATGTTTCTGACTTTTGGAATGAAGGCTCGCCTTCAAGTGAACAAATCGAAGAGATGATTAAATCGCAAACTTTTAAGCGTTTTTACAATGAACATAGCATCGAAAAACTGAATAAATCAATCGGGGAACGAATCAAAAGTTATTTTCGAAATGAACCTGCGGTATTAACCCTTATAAAATCTATGCAGAAGTATTATGAATGATCATAACGAAGCCCGTGAGATTGGACCTGTATTCCTATTTTTCCTTTTTTGTGCAGCGGCAGACTCGGATTTGTTGAGAGACTGTCCTAAATCTGAACACCATAAGTATGCTGGAGTCGGTGCAACCGTTTTCTTCACTGGTCTCCTGGCATGTTTCTCCGGTGGTTACGCGATTTTCACCGCATTCGATAGCTTCTGGTTATCGATAGCCCTTGGCCTTTTTTGGGGTGCCCTCGTCTTTAATCTAGATCGGTTTTTAGTTTCAACCATGAAAAAGAGCCGGAACAAAACCAAGGAGCTGATTCAAATCCTCCCAAGGCTCATCCTTTCTATCTTGTTAGCCATTGTCATCTCCGTGCCCTTGGAGCTTAAGATATTCGAGGAAGAGATCAATGAAAAAATGTTTTATTCTGAGGCACAAAAGGTGGATCAGCTAGACTCCCTTTATTCATTAAGATTGCAGTCGCGTCAAAGTCGGATAAGTGAAATACGCGCCCGGCTTGACACCAAGCAAGAAAATCGAGACCAACTGTACAAGGAGTACATCTGCGAATGTGACGGTACATGTGGTACAGGGGCTAAAGGCCGAGGAACCGAATGCGAAAGAAAGGAAAAACGCTATCTGCAAATCGAAGAGGAGTTTAAACAAAACAAACTCGAGGCCGAAAGTGAAATAGGGGAGATCAACAAGATGAAAGCGTATCTCGCTTCTCAAAACACTGAAGAACGTGAAGACCTTAGAGCTTCGATTGCCGATGGGCTACTTGTGAGAATAAGAGCTTTGGACGACCTACCATTCGGCCCGCAAATAGCCATTATTCTACTACTAATATCCATCGAAGTGGCACCCATACTTGTAAAGCTACTTTCACCTTATGGTCCCTATGATCATTTGCTGAAGACCGTAGAATACGACTTTGAGATCAATGAAATCACCTCTATTAACATGCGGAATCAGCAATTGAATAACAAGCTTACCGTGATGGCAACTATTGAACAAAGCAAGATTGAGCAAGAGTTGATTAATAACGAAGGAGCTATGAATTTGATAGGCGAAGCGCACCTCGAATTGGTGAGAGATCAATTAAAAATCTGGCTTGATCAGGAAAAACGGAAGCTCCGAGAAGGTTCTGAAACGGATGATGATTCAATTAATAAGGTATAATATATTCATGAAAAGTTTTTTGAATTTAGTCGCATTCATTTTCTTGATAAGTTTTTGTTCAGCTCAATCACCGATTGAAATAACACGATCGTCAAGTCTTAATTTCAAACTAGAAAACAAAGAAATCCGCTCGTTTGTTGTTATTGCGGATTCAATGGACATAATGGGAATTCAAATTGGATCAAAGAGGCCAATAAATGTTTCTATCAAAGACCCCAATGGTGCAATCCGAGCTGGAAAAATGGTTGTGGGCAATTCTTATTCTTGGATTGAATTTGGAGGAACTACTGGTGCTTGGGAAATCACAATTGAGAATTTGTTTTCCTTTTCAAAAGCTAAGGTGAAAGTGGTCACAGCCATAACGAAGAACAACTTTATCTATGGTTCTGGCGATAGTAGAACTGATTCGCTAATAAGTGAACGCAGCGAGGAGATTTTAACAAAGGGTACTTTTCGCGTTAAGAAGGCAAATCCTTTAAGCTTTCCAGTACCCGTTTTAAAGGGCGACACGTTGTTGGTTGACATTATTCCTGAATCTGGCAAATGCCCAGAATTATCTGTTACAAATGACCTTGGCGAATGGGTACACGCCAGTCTTTCGGCAAGGGAAGAAAAGGTCTTGAAGATTCCAATACTCGCGGATGGGGCATACGATATCGGTATATCTGGAGCCAGTTTATTTGGCATTTTCCCGAGTCCATTCAAACAGGTATTTAATATTAAATTATCAAAGATTTCGCCCGCCAGATATGCATTGATTACTGAAGAGGCGCCTCCCGCCGATCCGAAAAATATTCTAGACACCATCTCAGAAGTTTACATGGACACCATAATATCGCTGGGGGCGACCCGTGACATAATTCATTCAAACGAAGGGGTTCTTAAGATCAGGTTTCGCGACCCTGAGAGCATCTTATTCTGGGTCATATCGTATGGGGTAGGTTCGGCGTATCTGAGTCAAATGAAAACCCTTAACCAAGTTCCATACATTGATCCCATGACGGGCCTTACCCTAGATCCATTGGAGGCCTATGCGCTTGGAAAACGAAAATCGCTTCCTCGCTCTATTGACGGACAAGTTCAGTTTTTTCTGAGCGAGGATATTGCATCAGCGCTTAGAGGTAAAAACTACGGTAGAGTAGAGGCTTTTTACGATGAGAGCCAAATGAAAATGCTGAACAAAAGCAAGAATGTAGGACAAAAGGTGCACGTCAAGGTTGTTTCTTATCGAACCATTCAGAAATAATGATAGGAGCGATTTCGGTCAGGGCTATCATACGTACGATTGAGGTCTATTTATCAACAATCACTGTTATGTTAGCAACGATATCAATCTCGACACTTAATATTGAATAAAATTGTATAAAATGTCTCTAGGTGCCTTCAACGATTTTTAGAATTCTTAATATATTCAGCATTACCCTAATGTTTTTAGTCATTGCCTCTTCCGGTATGAGTCAGGGGCTAGGTGGTGTTCGTAAGGGTCTATACGGAGCCAAGCGTCAGGTAATGAGGGAGGTGAACCGGTCAAAGAGAGATGCCAATCAGATGAATAGACTTCTGAGTAACAAGAAACGCGATGTAGATCCCGCGTCTGATACCTCCGAGTATATCATGTGGTCTATGGCTCCGAACGTACCCAACAGTGGTATGATTCGAGACTATCATTATGTTTATACATTTCTTCATGATCAGCAGGAATATGCCTTTAGCAGGGACCCTGATTTAAAAACTATTCAATGGGATTCAGTGAATAATGAATTCTACAAAAGGATTGGGAAGGGAGAAAAACTCCAGGAAGGAACTGAGGTAATGGGATGGCACCCATACTGGATGGGAGATAGTTACAAGGAATACAGGTATAAAATGCTCTCAATCATTTCATTCTATGCATATGACATCAACCCGAATACTGGCGCGGCCTCGAATCCGGATATAACCGACTCTTTGTTATCGTCATCGCTGCCTGATTCAGCTGCTAAGTATGGAACTAAACTGTTTTTGTCGGTTACCTCCTTTGGTAGGAAAAATAATCATAAGTTCCTGCGTGATCAGCATTCACGGGATTTTTTCATTTCTGAAGTCCTTGCCTTTATGGCTTCTAGAAAAGGAGCCTTTGCAGGCGTGGATTTAGACTTTGAAGAAATAGATTCGGCGGATGCTCCGAAGTTCACTGAGTTCGTTAAGCAATTAAGCTCAAGGCTAGCTGCTGATGAGTATAAGCTTATATTAAATGTTCCCTATTTCAACGAGCAAAATGTGTTTGACTACAAAGCTTTAGCTGGACATGTATGGTACTTCAACATTATGGGCTATGATTTCAGCGGCGAGCATTCGGCCTATCCTGGATCTGTAGCCCCCATTAATGCTTTAACAAATCAACCGAGTTTGGAAACCGCGGTGAACGATTTTCTGAATCTAGAAATTTCAGGTCAGCAAATCATCCTTTCCCTGCCACTCTACGGGGTTACTTGGGATGTCACAAAGCTGAAAAATGGAGGTGGCGCTCGTTACGAAAACTCCTTGCCTTATTATATGATACAGTCAAGATACGACGCTATATACGATCCATTTTACGATGCGCTGAGTGGGAGTTTCTTTTATGTGATACAGGAAGATGATAAACGTAAGATGTGCTGGTTTGAAAATGAGATAAGCTTAGACCTAAAGTTTAAATGGGCTCAGAGTAAAAATTTGAAGGGAATAGGGTTCTGGGCGCTGGGATATGATCAAAACTCAAATGCAATATGGAAGACAGTTGAGGATAACTATGGTGCTGAATTAATTAAGATTGAGCCCATTCACACAGAACTGAGTGGGACATATGGATTGGCAAAGGCCATTGTTTCTCATAAGCGGATGATTGGGCTAGGCTTTTTGGTTTTGGCGGCCTTTCTTGCCTTGGGCTTTGCGCTGTCGCTTCGAGATTGGAGGGTGAGAGAAGTCTTGTTTCAAAGTCAGGGATTCCGATTCATTTATGGAGCTGTCTTTTTGTTGATGGCCATTGTGGGACTGCAGTGGTGGTTGAACATTGATGGCAGTTGGTCTTTGATTGTTGGTCTATTAGTCGGTGCAATTGGGATTGCCATAATTAATATCATTTTTAATCGATACCGAGACGATCTAAGATGAAAACAGTAGCACGAGAATTGGTTTGGTTTTTTGTTGCAGTATTACTCGCTGTTCCAGTTGGCTATTTATTTGGATCGTTGTTGGAGTTGAAACCTGAAGGAAGGTCGGCAACTCCAATAGAAGATGTATTCGAAATGGAGCTGTTTATTATCGGTGCAGTAATCGGTTTTATTCTGACCTATGTGATGCGCATCCTCATGTGGGCGATAAACAAACATCTCGTTAATAAAGAATCATGATTCACAACTTACTACCAACAATAGGAGCAGAATTAAACGAGTATTTCAAATCGAAATTTGAAATAGAGGAAGATCGAGTAATTGTGTCCAATTTGATCAATCAAGACGGGTCGATTGCCGTGGAGGGAAACAACAAGGTAGTCTTTCACTTGGTTAATATAGAAGAGGAAACTACGTTGAAATCCAGCTCAGGCACATCATCCTTTGGAGGAGGGTTTGGAGCTAGCGGCGGCAATATAAATGTGAATTTAACCGTAATGTTTTCGGCTTTTTTCACGGGGAAAAACTATGTTGAAGCACTCAAATTCCTCTCTAGTGTTATCTACTTCTTTCAAGCAAAACCGGTCTTCACGCAAAGCAATACTCCGGGCTTGTCTGGTAATATAGAAAAGGCAGTATTCGATATAATATCGATGGAACCACGAGACCTAAATTCAATCTTTTCCATGATGGGCGCTAAATATATGCCGTCTGTCATCTACCGAATTCGCATGTTGACATTCTCAAGCGATAATATTGACGACGTCATTCCAGGTGTTTCTGGCATTGGTATAAACGAGGATGAGCGGTTGGATGCACCAAACCCAAAGTCATTCAGACCAGGCGCCATCATCAAGGATGCCTTAGACGGAGATAATAATTAGCCCAGGTGATAGTCTACGAAAAGCTTTTTGAAGTCAAAATCTATCACGGGTATTACAATGCATATTCAGTTGGTGATATAGAATTCGTTTTGCCGGCATCAACGCAACGTTTTCTATCAATGTATGCGCTTCTTTATAAAGATACTGCCGAAGGCTTTGTGGTGCTATATAAAGTGGAAAAGGCATCCTTAATTCAGGATATTAAGAATCTAATTCCATTCACCTTTTTTGTAAAAATAAAGAACCGACATTTTGGGAATTTCACGCTTCTCGACTACGCACTGAGCGGGGAAAAATACTATTTCAACAATTCCGAACGAATAGAATCGGCAGCATCAAATCCAGAAGGGAAGCCGGTTTTATTGCATCCATCTGAAACGGTTGGATCGGGAGATGTAGTAACCAATATTCAACCAAACTCAACCCTTTCCAAAGCACTTGGCGGATCTACAATGGTGTTTGAGAAAAGCGGGCAAGAGATGTTTAAGGGGGCAATCTCAGAATCTACAACCTCTGCTGAAGTACTCGGCAATGAGTTCGGGCTTTATGATTATGCTACTGAGGAAAAGACAGCCTTGACCAAACTCTATTATTCACCCCCAACGGCGCCAGAGGTTTTTGGGGTTATAGACCTGTATGTTGGAGATCAAGAAAATGTTCATTTTGATGATGTCAGAAGTCGGGTTTATGAAGTCCGATTCTCAAATCGCCCTGTGCATTGGACGTATTATTTCATTTCTAATGGCGGACATACGATAGAAAAGATAGACATCGCCTCTGGAAAAATTCCTTTGGCGTTTACAGAGCCACGTCAAGTGACTTTAATCAATGGCAAAAAAGCGACTTGCGTGACCTCCGAAGTGCCGCTGCCATTAAAGAGTTCATATAATGATGATAAGTTGTTGGCAACTATTTCAAATTTTTCTTCCGAATTTTCTGAAAAAAGAATAAGATTGCCCTTTCCAGATTTGAAAAGAGTCAAAGGCTCAATTTCTGATGGTACTCAGAATTATTTTTCTGAGATGTATGTATATGTTTAAATTAAGATTCAATAATTAAAAAGTATGGCACAAGTTTTAGCGACACCTGGGGTTTACATTGAAGAGAAGAGCGCATTTCCAAGTTCAGCAGTGCAGGTGGCGACAGCCATTCCAGCGTTTGTTGGTTACTCAGAAAAGGCTGTTCGCGCCAATAAATCTCTCAAAAACATCCCAACAAGAATTACTTCTTTGGGAGAATTTCATCAATATTTTGGCGGTGGTCCAAAGACAACCTTTGCTGTTTCGGCTGATGAGAGTACTGGATTTAAGGTAGAGACAGATGCTGATACTAAATTCAATCTGTATCGAAGCCTGAGAATGTTCTTCTCAAATGGTGGAAGTACTTGTTATATAGTTTCCGTGGGTGATTATTCAAATGGAGTAAATTTCAAAGACCTAAACGATGACGCAGCTGAAAGTGGAATACCAACATTGCTGAAGTATCCTGAACCAACGATGGTCGTCATTCCAGATGCCGTTCTATTAGAAGATAACGACTGCTACGAAGTTCAAAAAGCGATGCTTGCGCATTGTGGCCGTGATACAAATAGCAGAGTAGCTATCATCGACGTTCTAAATGGCGATAAGCCTCGAACATATGATGATGAAGACGTAATTGTTAGGTCACGCGAAGGAGTTGGAAATAACTTCCTACAGTGGGGAGCTTCTTACTATCCGTACCTAAACACGACAATTGTTCAAGGTGATGAGGTTGATTTTAGCAATATCAGCAACCTTGATGATCTTATTCCACTTCTTGACGCAGAAGCTGACGCCATTTATGGGGATGATGCATCTGTAATTAAGGCTGAAACTGAAAAGCTTTCAGGAGAAAATGATCCAGTTTCTCTACACCAAACACTTTTGGCCAAACTTCCTATTTACAAGGCAATTTTGAATGAGGTTAGAAACAATTTGAATGTACTTCCTCCTAGTGGTGGAATTGCAGGTGTCATTGCGATGATAGATGGACAGATTGGAGTTTTCCAATCTCCAGCAAATGTTTCTATGGGTTCTGTAGTTAGTCCATGTATCAACCTTACGTCTAAGGATCAGGAAGACTTAAACTTACCTTTGAATGGAAAGGCAATTAATGCCATTCGCTCATTTCCAGGAAAAGGTGTTTTAGTATGGGGAGCAAGAACGCTCGATGGCAATAGCCAAGACTGGAGATATATCAGCGTTAGAAGAACAGTTATTATGATCGAGCAATCATTGAAAATTGCATCTGAGGCATACGTGTTTGAACCAAATGAGGTGAATACATGGGTAGCTGTCAAAGGAATGATGACTAACTTCTTAAAAGATCAGTGGAAACAAGGTGCATTAGCTGGTTCAGTTCCAGAAGATGCGTTTAGCGTGGATATTGGACTTGGAGCCACAATGACTCCAACCGATATTTTAGATGGAATAATGAGAATAACGGTCAAGCTCGCAGTTACAAGACCAGCTGAGTTTATTGTGATCACGTTCCAACAACAAATGCAAAAATCATAAACAACATTAACTCGGATATTTAAATACTAAAGATTATGGCTGGAGAAGCACAAGACAATATATGGCCATTGCCGAAATTTCACTTCAAAGTTGAAGTAGAAGGAGGAATGCAGGCATCGTTTCAAGAAGTATCTGGATTAGATACGGAAGTTGATGTCATGGAATACAGACATGGAGATAGTCCTGAATTTTCGACTATCAAAATGCCAGGTTTGAGAAAGCCTTCAGATGTTACTCTAAAGAAGGGAATGTTTACGACAGATGTTGAGTTTTTCGATTGGTTCAGTGAAATTCAGATGAATACCATCATGAGACGAACTGTACAAATCATGCTCTTAAATGAAAGCGGTGACGCTGAAATTATCTGGACATTGACAAATGCCTTCCCAAAACAAATTCAAGGAACAGATTTAAACTCGTCTAGCAGCGATGTGGCTGTTGAGACTTTGGTCTTAGCACACGAAGGACTAGCTATTACGACGGCTTAAATCTAACATCTTGGTATTGAGGTTAAATGAGCGCTCCATTATTTCGGGCGCTTATTTCGTCTAGACCA
>CALKOP010000134.1 GCA_938091155.1 uncultured Flavobacteriales bacterium
TCAAAAAGCTCTTTAAACACTTCTTGATTCGCATCCGCATCCAACGGCATATACCCAAGTTTTTGTCTTCTGAATGAAAAAATGGTGCTTACGATCTGATTGGATGGCATTGAATGTCTTCGTGCATAGGCCCATTTATAAAAAGCCAATTGCAAGGCTTTTGAGAATTTGGAATCGGAAAACATAGATTCAAAATCACATTTCAAATCTTTGTGTTCCACTTTTCCCGTTTTGTAGTCTATGATTCGCACCTCTCCATTTCTCTCATCAATACGATCGGCATATCCGAACAATCGAACTGGAATTCCATGAAGTTCTACTACCTCTTCAAGTCTATCTTCCAATGCCAATATTCTTACAACTCCCAATTCTGCCATTTCAGCCAAATCTTGTTCAATGTAAGATCGAACATAATCCTTAGCCAGCTCCACTTGAATCAGGTTTTTGCCTCTAGAGATATCTTCTTTACTAAAGTCTTTAAGAAACCTATTTTGCACCAGCTCATCACAAGTTGAAATAGCTTTTCTCAATGCCAAAGTATCGACCATTTTGCCCACAAAGGGTTGGTAGATCTCTTCTATAACATCGTGAACAACAGACCCAAATGTGGAGGCCTCCATATCTTCTTCTACTGAATCTTGTTCCTTGATTCGCAATACATAGTAGTAATAGAATTCGAGTGGACTATTGATGAACTTATTGATAGCTGAGGGAGAAAGTCTAGATCGAAGTGAGGCCTTTATCCCCTCAATGACCAAAGGCGTTTTCTTTACTTCTAATGTCGATTGCGACATGCTATCAATGGAGAAACTCTCAAATTGATCTACGAGCCGAAATTGCTTATTTATCTCGGCTAACTCCAGCTTAAGCTGCAATAAGTAGCGCGTTGGTTCACCGCCTGATAATGCCTGAGCCGAAGTGTTATAAATCATATGCACGTTCTCGGCACGTTGTAGTAATCGATAAAAATGATAAGCCGTAAGCGATTGACTATCGTGCAAAGTAGGAAGTCCAAAATGTTTCCGATGTATGAATGGAATATGGGTCGTTTGATTCGGGTTGCCTGGTAAATTATCGTCAGAAGCGCCCAAGAAAATTACATGCTTAAAATCTACCATACGAGTTTCGAACAAACTCATCACTTGTATTCCTTTATTGTTTTCGCCAGCCATATGAAAGGAAGCATAACTCATGTGCCGATGAATAAATTTTCGCAACGAAGCTAGAGATGTACTTTCCAACACCTCACCAAACTGCGTAAAAAGCTGTATGAATTTTTTCTGATACACCTCAAGCGCAGCTTCATCTATTCTAGATAGACCTAATGTTTTCTTTATAACGAGCCACTCATCCAAAACCATTAATAGTCGCTCGGCAACAAAAGAACTATTCGATTCCCAATCGAATAAAACATGATAAGCCTGCTCGCCAAACATATCTTTTCCGAGCTGGCTCCTCAACCAATCTTTTGATATGTATTTCCAGTTATTTCTAAGAATCTCTCCTTCAATGGATGCCCAGATATCAGCACCATTCAACCACTTCTTTACTTCTGGTGTTTTTAAAACGTCTGCTACTTGTTTGTGGTAGAAAGCTGGCTCACCTTTCATTTCGATTGCCTGTGCGTGTAAATTAATCCACGCCATAATGAATCTGTGAATAGACGTTTTACCAAGCTTATGACCGAATGACACATTCAGTTCGTCTTTTGGCAACATAGTCATCAACGGAGTTAACAGCTTCGGGTCGTTTAGTACTATGACCGTGTACCTATACTCGTCCTTATCAATTTCTGAGATAATCTTTCCTGCTCTCAAAACCTGAGCTGTAAATCCTGCAGTTGGATAAACCTTGACATCCTTACTATCAGTTTTTAGCGTATTGACTTTCCATAGGGCCGCACTGAGATTAGGATCTTCGCGGAATAGTTTTCCTGCCTCGTGGTTCGCTCGATTTAGATAGTACTCATCCACATCAACAAAAACCTCTAAATGTTCATTTTCTCGAATCCAACGAAGTAGCTTTTGTTCGCTCGGGTTGCCAGGTATCACCCCCACCCAATAAGTGGTTTTATTCCCTATCGCTGCTCTCAGCGCATCTTGATCTAATTCTGTTGTATCAGAAGCCGCACGATATATAAGCCCTCTATAACCTAAATGAATGGATTTCAATTCCTTTTCCAAAGAATGGTAATAGTCAGGAAGTCGTTCCCAAAAAGAGCGAAAACCTTTTTCCAAGGGACCAGGTTCAGCGTTGTCTAAATCTAGGCTTTGGTATTCACCAATCTGATGGTATAAGTCATCAATGTTTACTAAGTGCAGATCTACATCGTTCACATCGGCAAGAAATGTAGTGGCCCACGAAGTGAATTCTTCAAATGACCGCGGTGCTTTTTCCACCTTTTTGTAGGCATGATAAAAAGCTACTAAAGCCTCTTCCGGCTCAACCATTTCAAGCCCCGAAATTTCTTCCATCAGTTGATCAGCCGTACGGATAGTTACTTTATCCTCTTCGACATTCATATCACTTAATCTTTCAGATAAAATGAACTGAGATCTCTTATTCGGTAGCACAACAAGTAGATTCCCTGCCTGTTTCTGGATTTTATCCGCTAGTCTGTCAAGAAATGGTTGGCTATCCAACTTTAAATCCATTTTTTATGAAATCAATGTATTCTTTCCATCCACCCTTTGTGGTTAGGGTGTTTCTAAGTAGTGTGAAAACTGAAATTTCCTTGCGCTCCTCATTCATTTCCGAACCACACGTTTTCTTATCATTTATTGCTATGTCTTTATCGTGTAGTTCTTTCTGTTCCTCACGTATTTTTTGCAAGAGTTCATCTACTCCTTCCAGCTTATCAGCACGCTCATAATTGGATTTTGCCTTATCCACATATCCTTGCTTCTCTTGCAGTAATCCTAGATTATTGAACGCGATACTATCCTCAGGATCTAACTTTACGGCCTTTTCATAATCGGCTATAGCACCTTTGATATCACCAATCCAATCTTTTATATAAGCTCGGCTTGAATAGCGATATGGATTCTTTGGTTCAAGATTAGCAGCATAATCCATATCAGCCAAACTTTTCTCTTTTTCACCCAGATAATACCATACAACCCCACGTTCGCTATAAATGGACGGGTTTTCCTCTGCTTTAAGGGCGTTATTATAGTCGTATAAGGCTCCCGCAAAATCCTTTGCCTCGAATTTTTTACGACCAGATAGATAAAAAGGATTATTCGAAATCATGGTAGCAAAGATGAAGAAACACCTAAGATTGGAAAACGATTAGGTCATTAAAATTTAGATTTTTGGAGACTAGCAACCCATTAAGCAAAGCGACTCAGCTGTGACCATTTTGAATTTTCCCATTTATCGTAAATATAACAACGACAAGTCCTTTTTTAGAATTGACTCTGTGGAGCATTTTATAGAATTAAAGTTGACTGGGAAGTTGAAAGAGAAATTTGAATTTAAAGCGAAGATTCACCCAGATAGAGTATTTATTCAGGACATGATCTCCATGGAAAATGGACACTGGGTGGAGAGTACTAAGGAAGAATTCGAAGAAGTTAAATCACGTTGACTTCACGCTCCAGTTCAATTTCAAATTGACTTTTTATTGCAGTAATGATCTCTTCGCTGAGATTGTAAATGTCAATGCCTTTAGCTCCACCATGATTAACTAGAACCAAAGCCTGTCTATCATGCACTCCATAATTCCCTAACCGCTTTCCTTTATATCCAGCTTTCTCAATTAACCAACCTGCAGCGACTTTTATTTTCCCCGCTCTCGCTGGGTAAGCCACTATACCGTCAAACTCCT
>CALKOP010000135.1 GCA_938091155.1 uncultured Flavobacteriales bacterium
TAGATTCTGGCTTTCAGGTTTTTAAAGACTTAAATAGAGGTCAGGGATTTGAAGGGGAAATTGAAATTGGAATTCCTGTTGGCCGTAACCATATGTTAGAAGTTGACTTGATTGACCTCTTTTCTAAAAAAAGAAATCGGAGGTATATAGACGTCATTAATCCAGAGCAGTTTTCTGAACAATCTTATGAGCTGAGAAACGAAATTGGGGAGTTGATATACGACCATCAAGTGCAGAAAGCCGATAGTTATAATATAGCTGTGGCAGCATTGAGCAAGGGAGTGTTTGTTCGATTTTATGATAGAAATTTTCCTGTTGCATCTCCTCCTTTTTCTGCGGTAAACAACAAACCTTTCGACTTCACCCCAGATAAACTGATAGAACTTAATCAAGATGCAACAGGCTCTTTTAAACTATATGTTACGCAAATTGGAATCTATCAAATCACATCTGACACTACTTCAAGAAATGGAGGGTCAGTGTGTTATTTTGGTCAGCACTATCCAAAAGCGAAAACCTTACAGGATTTATTGCTGCCACTTCGTTATATCACCACATCACCTGAATATTTGGCTTTGAAAAAAGAAGATAACCTTAAGAAGGGGGTAGATAATTATTGGCTGAAAGTAGGGGGTAGACCAGAAAGGGCGAAAATGTTAATCGAAACATATTACTCAAGAGTCGAAGAAGCGAATATTATGTTTGGGTCATACCTAGAGGGGTGGAAAACAGATCGCGGCATGTGTCTGATTGTTTTCGGACTACCTACCAAGGTTTTGCGGTCAACTGCCTCAGAAACATGGTTGTATGGTGAGGAGGGTGAGTATAATACTTTAAAACTAAGCTTCACTAAGGTCCAAAATCCATTTACCACAAACGATTTTAGACTCAATAGAAACGCTTCCTTGAAATCGCCTTGGTACAGAGCAGTTGAATTTTGGAGGCAAGGAAGAATAATTACATACTAAATGATGAAATCAAAGGCAAACGATCAGCTTATTTACGGGATCCATCCAATCAAAGAAGCCTTGGTGTCAGGAAAGAGTTTGGATAAACTTTTTTTGCAAAAGGATTTAAAAGGAGAACAATTCAAGGAGTTGATCGAGCTAGCGCGACACATGGGGGTGTCGGTAATTAAGGCACCTAAGGAAAAGCTTAATAAACTCTGCAGAAACAACCACCAGGGTGCGATAGCGTTTGCTTCACCGATTGAGTTTGGGAATATTGAAATGATAATCCAAGGAGCCTATGAACAGGGCTTGTCACCTTTTTTCATCATGTTGGATAAAGTTAATGACGTTAGAAATTTCGGGTCAATTGCGAGATCTGCCTTGTCAGCCGGATGCATGGCTATTATCATTCCATTTAAAGGTGCGGCAGCGGTTAGTGAAGACGCTTTAAAAACATCCGCTGGGGCACTCTATCATATTCCCGTTTGTAAAGTGTCTTCGCTAGGTGAAACAATAAAAATGATGGCTGCCAGCGGTATTGCAACTATAGCTTGCTCTGAGAAGGCTGAAAAATCTATCCATAATGTAGATTGTAATCGTCCAGTTAATATCCTATTCGGAAATGAAGGGGACGGAATAGAGACGCATTTATTAAGAATGGCGGGAGAATCAGCATTGATTCCAATGCATGGTGAGGTTGCCAGTCTAAATGTTGCAGTTGCATCTGGAATATGTTTGTTCGAGGTGTCTAGGCAGCGAACTATTATTGCTGAATAAGCTTTTGCTTTTTTAATTCACCATAGGAAGTATTAATAAGTTTTGCTTGGATCCAAGTAATGTAATCGAAGTACTCAAGTGCAACCTTTTCATTCTGATCGCGCATTAATTTGTTCAATTCCTGTTCCATTTCCTCTAAAATATCGTGCGATTTCTCGACTCGCTTTGATGTTTTTATTAGCTGCTTAAAGCATTTAATAAATGTCAGTTCAAAGGCATATCCAACCTCAATGGTCTTTTTCTTTTTCAAATAGTATCGTTCAGTGCTCTTAATGAGATAATCGAGTAGATCAAAATTTTCCAATTCATAATGTATAACAAGGTTAAACAGCTTTGCGAAACTGAATATGTCTTGTCTCAGATTCGATTCGTTATCGTTTAGAACTGTGTTTATCTGCCTTAATGATTCACGATACTTTCCCGCTCCAAATAGAATATTTGCAAATAAATGCCGAAAAACAACTTCATCTTCTTTTGTGATTTTTTCGCCAAATTCTTTCATTTTATTGCTGATTGACTCAATCATGTCAATCGCTTTTTCAAACTCACCTTGCCGGTCGTAGGCTAGCATTTCGAAATAATTTGTTGATAGGAAAATTCGAATTTTTATGTCAATTCGATTAAATCCAGGCTGATCTTGAAATGATCGCATCTTATCGATTAACTCAAAGAGCCTTTTATAGTCCCCAGCTTTGATGTAATAGTAAAATAGATTACCCAGTGATCGGATGTACTGCTTTGGAATATCTTGAATTAGGTGTGGGTTCTCTTCAAAAATTTGAACCACCTTACTGAAGTTTAAGAAAGAATCTTCTACGTCATTATTCGTTATTGCGCATAAACCCTTGACATAGTAGCATGCAGCAGCAGCACGTTTTGACAAAGCTGTGTTTTTGCCTTTGATTAATTCGTGGTTCTGAATTTCATGAACTAGTTCTCTTTCTTGTACATTTCTAGTGTAACCGCCTTGGCGAAAAACGTAGTTAATCTTGCTGTATAATATTTGGTATTCTGCTAAATTTCGAAGCTTTTTAATTACAGAGTGCTCCTCTTCAATAACCATATTTAAATCGCGATCAAATTGTCCTGATTGAAACTCTTCTTCTAAAAGCAATTTCTCCCATTTAATTAATTCGAATAAATAATAAAAACGTTCATGGCTTTTGGCAATCTTCTTGGCCTTTCTAACTAGCTTTCCACATTCGCTATACAGGGCTTTGTTGTATAATATCTCTATACTCTGTATGTTCTCTGCAAGTATGGCGCTGACACTATTTTCAGAATAAAACAGTCGTAGACTTTTCAGAATCAGCTTATACAAGTGGTTTTTCTCAGATGGCAAATGTCTTATGAATGTTTGTCCAGCGAATTGTTGTTTTATGGCATCTTCATCGTATTCGTTTTGTTTCTCTATTGAATCGAAGAGCTTTATGTAATTCTTCTCACCGCTTTGTAATGAGGACATCAATTTGAAAAACCTCTTTTCGGATTTAGTCAAGGATTTGACAAGTCGGAATAATTCATGAGAGGGTTTCATTTTCTTTGGAATTACAAACATCAGTTTAGTGCAAATGTTCTACTTAGATGTATAAGTGGAGATAAAGGAAGGGTAGGAATACAATTAAAAGTATGAATTATTTGGCTGTTAATAGTGTTTATCCTTGAATTCCTATTCAATTATTCATGGTTTTATCTAGAAATGGAGACCTTTGAGTTATGATTAGAATCCTTTCGGTATTTGCCTTTATTATTATTTCATGCTCTTCATTCTCTCAAAAGGCTCGTGCTTTTTGTTCGAAGTATAAGACTGTAACCTCGGCAAACAGACTTTTGATTGAAGATTTGCGCAGTGATAGCTTGGATATTATCAATACATCTTTGGACTTGGATATGACGTCTGTTGCCACTAATCAGATAGCGTGTTCTGCAACGCTTACATGCCAATCAAATATTGCAGGATTGGGCAGTATCACGTTCGATTTTGAAGGGTTAACAGTAGACTCTGTTCTTGGTGGAAATGTATCTGGCTTTCTCCATCAAGATTCAATCCTTAGGGTTGGTTTTAGCAACTCCTTGAATCAAGGTGATAACGTTGAAATTGAAATCTATTATCATGGCAATCCCATGAAAGACGCATCTGGTTGGGGTGGTTTTTACTTTTCGGGAAACTTTAGTTGGAACTTAGGTGTTGGATTTGCAGATGATCCGCATAGTTATGGTAGGATTTGGTTTCCGTGTTTTGATAACTTTATTGAGCGATCAACTTTTGATTTTAAAGTAAAGGTCATGAATGATCGCAGAGCATCATGTAATGGCTTACTCACCCAAGAAGTCAATAATAATGATGGAACAACCACCTATTATTGGGAGCTGTCGCAAGCAATACCATCATACCTAGCTTGTGTAGCAGTTGGGCCATACATAAGTGTCAATTCTTCGATCAACGGTGAAAATGGCCCACTACCTGTCCAGATTCATGGGCGTCCAAGTGATTCTTCCAATATTGTTTCATCGTTTCAGCATTTAGATGAAGCTGTACTGAAGTTTGAAGAGGCTTTTGGGCCCTATCGTTTTGATAAAGTGGGTTATAGTCTTGTTCCTTTTAACTCAGGCGCTATGGAACATGCGACCAATATTACGTACCCTATCTCCGCGGCAAATGGCGGTTTATCTCAAGAAGATTTAATGGCTCATGAATTGGCTCATATGTGGTGGGGCGATAATATTACATGTCAGACGGATGGTGATATGTGGATTAATGAAGGTTGGGCTTCATTTTCAGAATATCTTTTTCAAGAAGCAGTTTATGGCAGAGATGCCTACGAAAAATCTATGCAAGAAGATTTGCGGCTTATGCTTCAATTTGGTCATCACAATGAAGGTAGTTATAGAGCGGTTTCTGGTCAGCCACATGATTTGGTCTATGGAGATCATGTTTATAAAAAAGGAGCGCTAGTGGCCCATAATTTGCGTGGTTTTATGGGTGATGAGAAGTTTTTTAGTGCGATCCAAATGCTTATGGAAGAGTTTAAATTCTCCTCTGTTAGCAGCGATACTTTGGAAAAGTACTTCACCCAATATAGCGGTATTGAGATGGAGCCTTTCTTCAGGGTTTGGGTGTTCACCGGGGGCTATAATTTAGTTGTTCTGGATTCATTCCTTGCCGCTGAAAACGGTGAGAATTATGATGTCATTCTTACCCTTCAACAAAAGCTAAAGGGTAGGGAGGAAATGCATGATGAGGTTCCTGTTTATTATACCGTGTTCGATTCCGAGTGGAATCAAGAATCAGGTATGTTTAAAATGTCAGGTTATCGCACACAAGAGAGCATTGAGACTTCCATCCAGCCAATCCATGTTCAGTTATATTCAAAAAATGAGCAAGCACAAGCCAGAACAATGGATAAGGTAGTGGTTTCAGCGGTGGAAAGTCTTGATCTGAAAAACATGTTTTGGGAGGTGGATGTGGAATCAGTGACAGATTCTGCTTTAGTTTTTTTTGAGCATTTCTGGTCTCAGCCCGATCAAGTAAAAGATGTTGATTCGAAACCTTATAGGCTATCAAATTACCATTTTTGGAGAGTCTCAGGGATAGACCTAGAAAATGTTGAGATGAGCGGTCAGTTCTTTTATGATGGAAGAATAGGTGGTTATTTGGATGTTGATTTAGTTTCTATACAAGAAGACAGTTTGGTTTTGTTATATCGAACGGGAGCATCTGATGATTGGACAGAATATGAGTTCTATTCAAAAAACATTTTAGGGCAATCCGATAATTCATGGGGGTTAATTGAATTGACTAAAATACTCCCGGGAGAATATTCTTTGGCTAATCTAGATCGAACTGTACTGGGATTAAACAATGTTGATGATGAGTCGATACTCGAAATATTCCCGAACCCTGCTCGGGACGAAATAACTGTTAGTTTAAATAATTATACAGTCCTTACTGATGTCCTATTTGAGGTTTTCGATTTAGAGGGTAAGTTGATTCAATCTGAATCCCTTACCGAGCAAGTTTCGAGACTAAATGTGTCTAGGTATGCAAAGGGGTTATACAATTACCGATTGATTGAAGCGGGCAGGGTAATTGATTCAGGAAAGTTTATACTTAATTAATCGGACCTAAAGCTTAAGTCCAAATGTTAGGGTTATTCGGTGATCGATAGATTCTACGCTAACTGCTTCCACTAGATTGGGGTCATAAAGGGAAAACTGATCACTATTAGAGCGATATTGGTAGGATAAATCAAAGAAGTATTGATCTAATCTATATCCAGCCCCCACGCTATAAATCTGAAACGAAGCGTCAGAACCTACTTTATCCTTGTATGGATTACCAAAATGTGCGTAACCAGCTCTAGCGGAAATGTTTGGAGTAACTCTATATTCCAATCCTGAACGTACGTTGAGAACTGGTTGTAGTAAATTGTCAATTGCTTTGTTTTCGTTGGTAAATGGATCTGAAGTCGATCGCCCTCTCATCGACATCATTCTCATATCGATATAATCGGCTTCAATTGAGATTAAGCCAAGCTTTTTAAAAGTGTATGCGATACCGAGGCTGGATTGAAAAGGAGAAGAAACTCGATATCGATACTCGAGCACAACAGGAGAAATTACATCGAATGCCTCACCTTCCTCTATCGTGATATTATCAGACTCCAATTCATAGGTGAGGTTTTGCAGCTCCGGTGACTTAAAGGATAGACCAATTCTTAATGGATCGATTGGTCGATAAATCGCGCCAATATTAATAGAATATCCTCGACCATTAATCTCTTCATAATACGTTTGAGAAAACTCATCTATAAAGGTAGTTGTATCTCCAGGATCATTTTTTTCGCTATAAGTAGTTGTTCTATCAAAACGCGTATTCGATAGTATTGCACCTACGCCCAAGTATAATTTATCATTATAATTTGATCCGAAATTAAAATAGGTTTCGCGTTTCGCACCGTCCGTCTCTAGTTCGTAGGCCTGATCGATCGGTAGGGTGCCGGAGGCGTTGTAATACTGATTAGTTTGACCCGGTACATTTTCAAGTAGTAGGTTGTTCCAAAGTAAATAAAGGTCGAACGGGTAGTTAGACTCTAAGTCTTGCCAATCCACACCTATATTATTTATCTCCTGCGTGTAATCGTCTAAAATCGATGTGTTTACATTCTTGGCCTCAGCGTAGTACTCATCGTGAAAATCATAAACTCTATTTATCCCAAAACTGATAGCGGTAGTCCGCCACTTTCCCGCTTGATTTAAGTTTTGGACACCCGTAATTGAAAACGAGCCAATATTAAACTTGCTTTGACCAGTTTGAGTCTTATTTCCATAATAAACCACTTCAGCAAAGTGTTCAGTATATGTTGCTGAAAGTGAAAATTCATTGTCGCGATAAACACCGAGACCTGCCGGGTTTTTCAGGGAACCAGCAGCGTCTCCGCCAAGTGCGTTGAAGGCGCCACCAAGTGCATTGTATCTAGCCGTGCCATGTATATCGTTTCTCGAAAATCGAAGTGCATCGGATTCATTTTGACCAAATGATAACTGACTTACAGCTAAGAACAACAGCGATATGCCTAGTTTTTGTATCATCTTCTACCTCCTATACTTTTACTAGAACTTGAACCACGACTTGGTGAACTTGTTGGAGAACTTGAATGCGAAGGAGCGCTCGTTCGAGGCGCGGTCTGGCGGCTATTACCGCTGCTTCGATTCACATTTGAGTTTGACCTTGTAGTAGAGTAGCTCGATTTTCTTCTGCTATGAGCAGCGTTCGTTTGCGGTGAACTACTTCGCGTTCTTTGTGGTTGCGAAACTCTCGTTCTACCCTGACTCGGTGTTGATGAATTGGTGCGAGGTTTGCTCTGTCGGCTTGGTGTTGCAGTAGGTTGTCGCCCTGTCCTATTTACCTCTCTAGGAGATTTATATGTACTAGGAGTGGCAGTAGATCTAACGCTACTTGAAGGTGTAGACGTTGAAGCACCCCTAGTCCTAGTTGTAGTTTCTACAGGTTGTTGGTCAGTTTTGGATCGCTCATACGAACTGCCAGTGCGGTTAATATTGTTTGATGAGGCATTCATTTTATCATTCTTTTGATATGATGCTTGTCTAGCTCCACTATACGCACTTGATGCTCTGACGCGAGTCATCTTGGAATCCTTGGCTACAGTTGTCTGTGATTTGCTCGATTTAGCTCCAACAAGATCGTATTTCGATTGAGCCACATCTCTCGTCATTTTTGAATATTTTGATGCAGCAACCTCAGCATTGCTATTCGCAATATGCTGGTCGTTTTTTATAGGTGTGCCAGAATTGTCAGAAGCAACCATTTCATTGGAAATGTCTCGTCTATTGGTTTTAACATCATTTTGTAACACAACATTTCGGTTACTGGCCATGCCAGTGCTTTCAAGGGTCTGCCTGTTTTGTAATCTAGAATCACGAACATCATTGGCTACGTTTCCTGAGAACCCCTGGTTGCCGACCATTCCAGTTCTGGAATTCACAACTTGTCTCAAGTTGTTATTCCAATTGTTATTACCCAAAGTGGAACCACCATAGTATCCATCTCGATATCCATTCCAATATCCATTTCTATATGGATCATAACCATATCCATATGTATAGTAACCCAGCCCTCCATAACACCCATTCATGTAAGGATTGTTGTTATAATATGGGGCATTCCATGAATTCCAGGAACAATAATTATTATTCCCCCAACCTGAGTATCCCCACCCATAATTAAAGCCAGTATTCCACCCATATTGAGTGTTATATCCAACTGACCAGCCTGCTCTAGGGTATGGGTTCCATGCGGACCACCCATAGTTCCAGTATGGGTCAACATAGAATGGGTCGTAATAACCGAATCCAGCGTTTCGCTGATCGAATCTTCTTATTCTTGAGGCATATGAATCATCATAAGAATTGCCTTCAGCATATGTGGTGTTGCCATAGAAATTATTGACAGTGGTTGCGTCATCATTGGCAATGCTTCCGTGTTCAGAATAAACCTGAGATTCCGCATAAGCACCCTCGGCTTTTGGGTTTCCTTTATCACTTACCTCTCGGCCGATACTATAATAATCGTCTTTGGCATTTTCACTTGGGCTTTTATAGTCCTCTCCACTTACTTCATTAACAGTATTGTAATCACCTCCATTTTCTCTCGCTCTATCTGTCGATGAATAATATATATCATCCGTTTCTGTGCTTGCAAAACGTTGATTGTTGCACCCAGAGGAAAGCGCAGCTAAGAATACCAGAACCAGAACAATGTGATTAATTTTTTTCATAATCAAAGATTTTTAAAGTCTAGTACGAATACCATACCAAAGTATGTTAAACCCCACAATACAAGGATTTTCTGCAAATTACAGGAAATCAGACTGCATAAAAAAGCATTATACAACCACTTTTGTATTTCTACATTTGAGCTTCAATTAAATTGTACGATGGCAAAACTTACTAAACGAGAAGATAACTATTCTCAATGGTATAATGAGTTGGTAGTAAAGGCAGATCTGGCGGAGAACAGCGAAGTGAGAGGTTGTATGGTTATAAAGCCATATGGTTATTCGATTTGGGAGAAAATGCAGGCGGCATTGGATAAAATGTTCAAGGATACAGGTCACTCGAATGCATATTTCCCTCTGTTTGTTCCTAAATCGCTTTTTGAAGCTGAGGAGAAGAATGCAGAAGGGTTTGCAAAGGAGTGTGCGGTTGTAACTCATTACAGATTGAAAAACGATCCAGTAAATCCAGGCAAGTTAATTGTCGATGAAAATGCCAAACTAGAGGAAGAACTTATAGTGAGGCCTACTAGCGAGGCAATTATTTGGAAGACCTATAAAAACTGGATACAGTCCTATCGTGATCTTCCGATTTTGGTGAATCAATGGGCTAATGTGGTTCGCTGGGAAATGCGCACAAGGCTATTCTTGAGAACAACTGAGTTTTTGTGGCAAGAAGGCCACACAGCTCATGCAACAAAAAAAGAAGCAATTGACGAAACAGAACAAATGATTCGGGTATATGCTGAGTTTGCTGAGAAATTTATGGGGGTGCCGGTTATTCAAGGTCTGAAAACTCCGGCTGAACGTTTTGCAGGTGCGGAAGATACTTATTGTATTGAAGCCCTCATGCAGGATGGGAAGGCTCTTCAAGCGGGAACAAGCCACTTTCTCGGTCAAAATTTTGCTAAGGCATTCGATGTGAAATATGCTACTAAAGAAGGAACCCAAGAATATGTCTGGGCGTCAAGTTGGGGGGTTTCTACTAGACTGATTGGGGCCTTAATTATGGCGCACTCTGATGATTTTGGATTGGTATTACCTCCAAAGCTTGCTCCTATACATGTAGTTATTATCCCCATTTATAAGGGAGAAGAGCAGCTTGCGCAAGTTTCTGAGGTTGCAATAGAAATGAGGGCAAAGCTTCAAACACTTGGCCTTACAGTGAAATATGATGATCGGGATACTCATAAGCCTGGATTTAAATTTGCTGATTACGAAATGAAAGGTGTTCCGGTACGTGTTGCGATTGGACCAAAAGACCTAGAAAATGGAACAGTGGAAATCGCGAGGAGAGATACACTAGAAAAGCAGTCGATGTCCATTGGTAGTGCAGTTGATCATATCTACGATCTAATGGATATTATCCAAGAGAATATTTACGCTAAGGCTTTGAAGTTCAGAGCAGATAATACTCACGAGGTGGATACTTACGATGAATTTAAAAAGAGAGTAAAGGAATCAGGTGGGTTTATAAGTGCGCATTGGGATGGCACAGAGGAAACAGAAGAAAGAATTAAACAAGAAACAAAAGCGACCATTCGATGCATTCCAATTGACAATAAAATCGAGCAAGGGATATGTATTAGAACTGGGAAACCATCAAAACAAAGGGTTGTTTTTGCGAAAGCATACTAATGAATCATTATGGAAAAATTACAACAAAGTATTCTAGATAAAGCAGCGCTGAAACAGGATGTTTTTGCCACTACTAAGTCGTTATTTGAGCAACTAAAGATTGAAATTGGTCTTATAACCAATGAAATTCATGATTTTATTACTCCATTAGACGCACGAGTCGCTGTTGAGCTTAAAACAACAGAGGCTTTCGAAGCAAGAATGACTTTAGCGGGTGATACTATCGTTTTTCATATGCACACGAATGTTTTTGCTTTTCCAAATAATCATATGATACATAAAAGTCCATACGTTATGGATAGTCCTGGAAATGCATATTGTGGGATAATTAATGTGTATAATTTTTTGACTGATACTTACCGATTTCATCGTATGAATGATAGCGGTTATTTGGTAGCAAGGATCTTTGTGAATCGCGAAAAACACTTTTTTGTCGAAGGGCAAGGTCAGTTGGGGTTTATGTATAAGGATTTTGCTACCAAAGTGTTTGATCAAAAAAATATGCATTCTTTTATTGTAACTGCGCTACAACACGTTATTGACTTTGACATCTACACACCTCCTTATAGAGCGGTAAAAGAGGTAACTCTTGGGGATGTTCAGGCTCAAGGCCAGAGTTTACGCTTAAGGACAGGGAAGCGGCTGGGGTTTCAGTTCGAATCTGAAGGGGACGAAGTTTCATTCTAAAAAATAACATCATTACTTGTTTCGATTAGAGATATAATTACATTTGCAGTCCTTTTTTGAACGATGGCCCGTTCGTCTAGGGGTTAGGACGCCAGATTTTCATTCTGGTAACAGGGGTTCGATTCCCCTACGGGCTACAATAAGTAATACTATGGCAAATCACAAGTCTGCTCTAAAGAGAATTCGTCAAAACGCAAAGAGAAATGCGTTGAACAGTTACTATCATAAAACGATGAGAAACGCGTTGCGTACTCTTCGTGGCTCCTCAGATCAAAAGGAGGTGACAGAAATGTTACCTAAGGTTTCGGGAATGATTGATAGGCTTGCAAAGAAGAATATTATTCATAAGAATAAAGCCGCTAACCTTAAGTCCAGTATTACAAAGCACGCGACTTCTTTATAAATAAGTAGACCAAAAAGTTTTAGAAGGCTCTCCGAATTCGGAGAGCCTTTTTTATTTTCACCAAGTGAACTCCAATTCAGAATTTCCAAAAAAACTTTCCATCAAGTCTT
>CALKOP010000136.1 GCA_938091155.1 uncultured Flavobacteriales bacterium
ATTCAGTGATCATATCACCAATCACTTTCGATCCTTCAACAATTACATTCAATTTATCTGGACTTTCAAACGACACTGTTCCTTTCTTCTTCATAACTTCAAATTAATAGTATTCTAAATAAAAATCCTCGTATTCCTTAAGGCTCATGCTCTCAAAAAGGGTTCTAAGATTCTCTTTTGTAATAATGAAAACTTTAGCTTCACTAATATCTAAAAGGTGCTTTTTAGTTGCTTTGAAGGCTCTAATATAATTAGCCGCCTTCATATCATCATCAAAATCATCAATGAGTATTACTGATTGGTCCTTTCCAAAAATTTTTGGATCAACCTTTAAACGGTCACGACTAAAGTATTCTCTATTGAAATTCGAAATTCTTGTTTTGGCAGAATTAGAACTTGTTTTCTTAGATAAAAAGACAATTACCTTCACTTTAACTTGATCGTTGTATCGATAACCCGATTTGTTCATAAAGTCAACCGCTGCGTTTTCAGAATAACCATTTTGAATAATTCCAATCATTTCAATCGCTCGTGTCGCCTCTTCAGTTTCAGGATATTCAGCAACAAGCTGCTCTAATAACGGTAACAAAATGTTCTTGTCTCTCTCCATTTGACCAAGACACATTGCTTTCAACAACATGTACTTCGATCTGTAGATATTATTATTTTCCTCACTAATTACTCTTGTAGCATTATTCAAAACATCGCGATATCGCCCCCTTGAGTATTTATCAACTTCAGCAATGTACACCTTAACAGATGCAGCGTCTCTTTCTTTCTTTTTAATAAAGAATTCTGGATCGCTTAGATAATTGGCATAATCACTGAGGGGATAGTTGCCTACAATGTAGCTTTTCTGTTTCTCAGCCATAACAGAATTATTGTTCACTGAGAGCTTGTACAATTGGAATGAGCTTAAAATATCATGGGGGTCCGACTGCAACCCTTTCGCTAATGCCGCTTGAAATTGATCTTCAGCCAATTTAGATTCATTCAGTTGCTCTTTGTAAATAACTCCAGCATTGTAATGACCTTCCATCAACTTACGGTTTGAATTCGCCATCGCATCTTCATCCAATGGAATCCATTTTAATAAATTCTCTACCGTCAATGTGTCCTCTACTTCTCGCGGAAGCGAATCAAGCAATTCATCATCTGGCCCTCCAAACTGAGCTTCCGGAATTTTTTCCGAGCGACGCCAGTTGTCCTCATTATCACGCTGGCCCCATAACCGCTTAAAGTCTTGAGACCCTTCTGATCTGGCTTTGTTATTATTCCAATACCATTTGGCGCCATTCCCACCCGCTTCAAACAAGGCTTCATTGTCTTGCAACTCTCTCAGCCTTTCAGCATCTCTTTTTTTACGAGCAGCCTCGTCGTCCTTAATTTTTTTAATAACATCTTTAAGGAATTTCTCGCGATCCTTTTCAGGCAATTCGGCGATTCTTTGCAGACTATCTTCGCGTTCACAGGTTTCAACAGCTATTACTAATTTCGCTAGGTTACTCGCTTTATTGCGAATTGCTTCAGCATTTGGATACGTGTCTTTAATTACAGAAGCGCAAGAATCATAATATTTTTGAGCAGGAACATATTGACGTTTCGAGAAGCTTAAATCCGCCAATCTTTCATATGCCATTCCTTTCTGACGAGTATTTGTTGTTGAATAGAACGCTGAATTGTGCAGGTAGTCAATTGCTTGTTTTTCATCATTCTCTCTGAATTCGATCTCAGCCAGAGCAAAATAAATTTGGTCCTTATACTCTGCATTTTTAGAATCGCGAAGCATTTTGTTCAATTCCTTCTTCACCTTATCTCCAGATCCTAAGAATGCTCTTTTCAAGCGGGCATTGAAATTCATTTCGTATCCCGCCTTACTTTTAACCACCTTCGTATAATGAAATTTCGCTTGGTTTAAATCTCCAGTCTTCTGATACATCTGTCCAAGCACAAAATGAACTCTTGCTTTATTATCGCCGAAACGTGCTTGATTTAAAGCTTCCTTTAAATAGCTTATTGCATCTTCCTTATTGTCTTGTAACAAAGCCAATTCAGCTTTCGTCTTTTCCAATTCAAATCGAATTGCCTTGGGGAATATAGCAATTTCATCTTTTTTGCTTGTCTTCTTCTTTTTGCTTGATTTTTTACTTTTCGAGCTCTTCTCCCCCTTTCGCTCTTTTTCTTCAAGAATGGCCTTGTCTAAATTGTCAAGATTAAATTTCGCTTCTGTCAAGTTCCCTTGGGCCATGTTTGTTTTAGCCATCCAAAGCTCTCCAACGTATAACGAAGGGTCATTTTTGTAGAATTTACGAACGAATTGAAAGCTTTTCATTGCTCCTTCATAATCACGACGGTAATACGATGCGATCCCAATTGTTGTCCAGTTTTCATCAATCCAACGGTTGTGTTCTTCCTTTTTTCTCGAAGGACGTTCGTTGCCTGGCATACTATGATTTACAATGACTTTTTTGCATTTAGCGATTGCCGTATCAATGGCAGGAAATATTCCTATTACCTCCTCATCTCCGGGAACAGGATCAATAGGGATCAATGTGTAATAGTCCTCAATTCGCCCTTGTTGGTATGAAACCATAGATTGATTAATCAGTTCATTCGCATTGTAATATCCGTTGTAATGAGCCGTTAAGCTATGGTAATTGCGATTAATGAAAGTGTTCTTCTCGGTTGAGCATGAGAAGACTACCACCATGACCAATGATGCAATCGCTGCTATTTTAAATCCTCTTACCATTTTATATCTTGATTTTCGTTCTTCTGAAAGAGAAACTCCCAAAAATCATTTTTATTATACCTGATCCTCTTTATTTTAGGCAATATTTGTAAAGACTTGTTGGATATCATCATCATCTTCAATTTTATCCAGCATCTTTTCAATATCTACCAGTTGTTCTTCAGTGAATTCAACAGGTTGCGTTGAAATTCTTTGAAGATTCGATTTTATAACGTCAACATTCATCTCTTCAAGTCCTGTTGAAATGGATCCGAATGAAGTATAATCCCCAAACAAAAAGACTTTATCATCTTCCAATTCAATTTCTTCTAAACCCGCGTCTATTAATTCAAGTTCCATTTCTTCAACATCAATGTCTTCTGTTTTTTCAAATTCAAATACAGACTTTCGATTAAACATGAATTGAAGCGAACCGTTTGGAACAACACTTCCGCCAGCTTTATTGAAATATGACTTCACATTAGCAATCGTTCTGGTTGGATTATCTGTGGCACATTCAACATAAACCAAAACGCCATGAGGACCTTTTCCTTCATAATCCATTTCAGAAAATGTTTCAGCATCCTTAGCATCTGCGCGTTTGATCGCCGCTTCGATATTGTCCTTCGGCATATTTTGCCCTTTGGCATTTTTAATTGCCGTGCGGAGAGTAGCGTTCGTGTCTGGGTCTGTTCCACCTTCTTTGGCTGCCATGGTTATCGCTTTTCCAAGCTTGGGAAACAATTTCGACATTTTGTCCCATCGTTTTTCCTTTGCCGCGCGTCGATATTCAAATGCTCTACCCATATATTAATGTTGTTTGCAACAAAATTAAGAAATTAGAGGAAAAAGAGGAAGCAGATGAATTGAAAATTCTACTTCTAGAAGCGCAAGCTAAATTTTCGGCTTCTATTCCTAAGATTCTGATTTAACTGTAATATTCGCGGAGGTAATCCAAAATTGGTTTCCCGTTAATATAGATATCCACTATTCTAGCCTCTCCATCCATGATTCGAACGCCTATATGGACATGCTCACGTTGTTTCTGAAAGGCCATCTCAGCGGGCATTGCGTAATCTTCACTCAGCAAGCTTTTTGTGACGTTCAATGTCTTCTACCTTATCTTTTACCAAAAGGTTAATGACAAAGAACATTCCGCCGACCATCAAGAATACAATTCCTTTAGCGATGTAACCCAAATCTGTATCGAAATATCTAATCCCTAACAAAATAGCTACGACAAGGAGTCCAGCGAATACCTTCACAACCTTTCCACTAGAACTTCCGTGAATCATAGTCGTAATTCCAAAATATAAAATGTAGAAATTAATGAATAAAGACATCCACCACCATGAATCGATGAAATCATCAAAAAGCATACAGAAAATCACGAAAAATGGTGCGAAAACGATCAAGTAATTCACCTCTCCAAATTTCTCTTTTGCTCTAAAGAAGTTGTAGTAAATCCCTCCCATCACGACAAGAAGCAAAAGGAAATAATACCATTCTTCACCTTCCCATCTATCCATGTGCATGAACGAATCCGAACCGAATGCAATAATCATTGACAATTTGTTTGAAATGGCAATTAATAAAGCAACAATACCCAATTGAGACAACCAAGAGAAAGGACGCATAGCCATATACATATTATCTCTCATAAATTGTCTTCCGAAAAGATAGAACCCAACCGCTGCAGTTAAGGCCCACAGTATGTAGTTACTCTTTACTGTAACGATTAATCCTAAAGTTAAAATGGCAAAGAAAACATAAGACATGTAAACAATTCGAATGCTTTGCTTCGTTGATTTTTTATCCAACGCCAAGTAAAAATGCGGAATGAAAGCTAAAATATAAAGCCAAAACCAATACAATTCACTTTCAGTTTCTCCACCCCTAAACCCTCCGAATACCAAAACGTCAACAAGAAGTGGCAGTGTTAAAATTAGATAAAACCCTGAAATAACTGAGGCGCGCGCTACGTAAAACAATGGTACAGTTAAGGCCAACCACACTTTGCAGAACTTAAAGATATCACCTTCTATCTCGTATGTTTGACTAACAAGAGCCATCGAAAGTCCTGTCATAAGCATTAAGAATAGTGAACTGGCCTCTATCCATACTTTGGAATCCTTGTGCTTGGTAAGGGCCAAATAATAAAAATACCCAGCCACAAGCATTGGAATTATGCTGAAAAAACCTTGCAAGTGCTCTGGCATGTCATTCCAGTTCTCAGAAAAAATAGCACCAATACCCGCTGAGGCAAATAGCGCTCCAAAAAGTGCACTAATTACTAGAAAAATCTGCCAATAAGAAGGGTCTTCATTTCGTCGAATAAAGCTTCTTATTTTTATTCCAGTATCCGCGCTGACTATATTTTTAGTCTCAATTTTTTTGATGAAATTCAGTAAAGTATTTGTCAATAATGCATTTCGTTCCATAGTAGGTAGTGTTTATTTTCGTGCTTATGCAATGTGAATAAAGATAACATAATTTCTCAGCGTTAACACATAGTTAACCTTTTGGTTCATTTAATATTCATATATTTACAGCCATGAAAAATCTATTTTTAATTCTGTTTTTTACCGCTTCTTTCCAAGCTTTTTCGCAAGTCACAGAAGGGTACTTTCAGTATTCAATTGACTTAAAACCATTGGACACTTCAACCGAAACACTTCAAAAAGTTGATATGCTTATGGGAAGTAAAATGGAAATTTACTTTGCTAACAATCTATCTCGGGTTGATTTTCAAATGGGATCAATGTACAACACTTCAATAAGGGTTGATCGTAACAATCAAAAAGCGATATCATTATCGACAAGTGAAGCAGGTAAATTTGGAGCTGAGCTTCCAATGGATGAGCTAAATGCAAACGTTCCTAAATTGGACCCAAATGCAGTTATTGAAACGTTTAATGAGGAGAAAACGATTTTAGGTTTTAAGTGTAAAAAAGTTATTCTTACTCAAAATGGCGATAAAACGACCTATTGGGTGACAAATGAAATAGATATTGCTGTACAAGACTTTTCTGTTCTAAATCCTAACGTCCCTGGGTTTCCGCTGGAGTTCTCATCTACATCAAAATATATGTCAATGCGATTCACTGCTTCTAACCATAAGCTGAGCTTAAAGGACACTTTGGAAACCTTTTCTACTTCAATTCCTGAAGATTATCTGTTAACTCCTCAAAAGCCTACTCAACGTTAAGCTTTATAAGTGCAACTCTGTTTTTAGCGTAGTCCTCTTCTGAACATCCTGCTCCACAATTATTTTGTGGATCTGATGAGCCTTTAGACGTAACTTTAATTTGTCCTTCTCGAATACCTCTTTTTACCAACTCTATTTTTAAACTAGAAGCTCTATTGTACGCCAACTTATAATTATAATCAGTACTTCCTCGTCGGTCTGTATGGCCTTCAATCTCAATTGAACTGCTTGTATAGAATTTGAGGAATGCTGCCAATTCAGAAATGTCAAGCTCATTTTCATTCACATTGAATTGATCAAATTCAAAATAAACTTTTGGTATCTTCCAATTACTAACAAAGTCCGGAAAAGCAACTGTATCTTCAATCACAAATTGTATCTGTTCAGAATATTTAATAAAATAAATATCATCATCGCCCAGACCTCCTTTTCTATTCGACGTGTATCTCGCCGAATCAGCTGAATAATAGCAGAAATTAAAATCATCTTTAAAACTATTCACTGGAGACTTAATATGCGCCACATTAGAAAAAGTTGATCCATTAACTTCGACTAAATATATATCTAAACCGCCATAGCCTGGTCTTCCATCTGAGGCCATCGACAAAAGTGTGTCCCCCATAAACATTGGGTACATTTCATCATAACTTGTATTCAGCGTCTTCAGTTCAGTTGGTTTAGACCATGAGCTACCTGTCAGTTCCGATACATATAAATCAGCACCGTTTGTCTTTTCACCCATCTTTGTGAAAACCACTAGATTACCTGATGCATTTATAGTCGCATGTGAGCAAGACGTAGTATCTTCATAACCAGAAAACTCCCATAAATATAAACTTGAAATAAGGTTGTTGGTCGAGTCAAATTTGCCCTTGTAAAGGTGAGGCACTAAGTCCAATTCATTCTTAGCCAATGGCCTATTAATCGACAATAAAACATCTTCTCCATTTGGAAAAAAAGATATTGAAGAAATAGATTTGTCCTTTATGGAATCATCAAGAAAAATGAAATTAAAAATTCCGTCCCTCCCAATCATTGGATAAGCTAACATCAGGTCAGTCGAGTCGGTATTCATCTGTATGCCCTTTGAATCTTTTGCGATTTCTGAATAACGGATTGTGTTTTTTCCAAAACTTGGTCCTGAAATGTCCGCTTTTGTGGTGTTCCCTTCCATCTGATTATTAGTCAAATAGGTTTGAGGAGTCCAAGTCGGAATTAGTTTTATTGACTGAAGGTTTATGTTAACATCGTACTCATCATCCAAAGTAATGTACTTCTCAAATGATTCACGAGCTTTCTCATAATTACGAGTTCCCATATTCACTTCTCCGTTGAGGTAATAAAAAAAATGCTCAATGCCACTCGTTTTTATAATAGAGTCTGAAATAGGTAAACATTTTTCATAATCCCCTACCGAAAAGTAAGCATAAGCCATTCTTTTATAATCTTCTAAAGGAATTGATCCGGTTGCTACGATTTTCTCATATATCTTTGCAGAACTCGAATATTCAAATTGGTCAAAAAGATCTCTTGCGTCATCTAAGGTCTGAGACAACAAATTACTCGTAAAGAGCAATGCGATTAATATTGGAACTATTTTCATTTTGTTTTAGGCGAGAAGATTCTGTTGCGTTTTGACCACGGAGTTTTGTTTCCACTGTTCTTAGTTGACAATTGTAGTTCCAGAAAAACTTCGTGAGATCCTGAAGAGTAATTGCCAATATCAGAAAGCGTATAATCATAAGAATATCCAAATCGAACAGGACCGGCCTGAGCTCCAGCCATAAAAGCAACAGCATCTAAATGTCTGTATGAAACTCCAAGCCAAAGTACTTTTTTATATGTTCCAAGTGCTGTAACATCAAATTGTGTAGTAAATGTTTCTATCATTTGAACAAGCGCAGTTGTTTTTAAATCAAAACTCGGACTCAATTCAAACTCGTATCCACCCAAGAAATAATATGTTCTTACTAAGGGGTTGTAAAACGGGTTGCCAAAATCATAAAGGTCGCGTCTCAATTCTACAAGATTATAAGCAGACAATCCGGCAAACCCTTTATCTTTGAAATGATAGAACACTCCAACATTAGCATCTGGCACGAATTGGTTATTGTACCCTCTAAGAACGGCTGGATCATCGGGCAAGTAGGTTGTCAACATGTTCACATCAATTAAGTGTTGCGTTAATGAAAGACCAAGTCCTAAACCAAGTTGATGATCGCCTCTTCTATCAAGTTGTAAATGATACGCAGCGTTAGTATTCAAACCTGTTCTTCTTGAAGGTCCTGCCACGTCATTAAATACTGTACCACCAAATCCCATGTTTTTACCCACTTCCCCATGTGCTGAAAGAGCTTGAGTTGTGGGAGACCCTGGGAAATTAACCCATTGTTTTCTAAAACTTAACTGAATAGGAACAAAATCTTTTGATCCCGCTGCTCCAGGGTTAACTAACATTTCATTGAACAAATACTGTGAGTTCAGTGATATTTGTTGGGCAGATGCAAAACCTGCGACTCCAATAAACAATATTGATAAATACTTTTTCATTTTTGTTATCTTACTATAGTAATAATTCCTTTTAACACTTCTCTATCTGGTTCGTTCAAGTTAATGATCCAATAATAAACTTCTGCTGGCAATTGCTTACCATTAGACGAACCGTCCCATGATTCATAAACACCCGATTGATTATGAATTAAGTTACCCCATTGATTAAAAATTTGTACCTCAGCATTTGGATAAAGCTCCATATTATCAATATTCCAAGCGTCATTGTAAGCATCTCCATTTGGAGTAAAAGCTGTGACAGGGAAAATACATCCAATACTATCTTTAGTGATGAAGACAGAATCCATCCCAACACATCCTAAGATGTCAGTTACAACGACTGAATACCATTCGTTACTCAATCCAGTGTTATCAGAACTTACCGTTCCGTTCGACCAGTTGTATAAATATCCTCCATTGCCGCCATTCGGATATGCAAATGCAGCACCATCATAATTATCAACACAAGAAATTTGATCAATCTCAAAATCAATTAATACCGAATCAGGTTGCGCTATATCTGTAATGATTGAGTCTGTACATCCTTTGGTATCAAATACGATCAATTGATATGTGTCAGATGGAATATTTAATAAATCTTCAGTAGTAGCTCCGTTAGACCATGTCGTTGTATAAGCAGGATTTCCTCCTACAATATCTACGAAGATATTTCCGTCAAAACCACCTTGACAACTAATAACATTATATGTGTAGTCAATTTCCAAAACATCCGGTTCAACTATTTCTAAAAACATCTCATAGAAACATCCATTAGAATCGAGAATTTCCAATTGGTAAATGTCACTTGGAAAATCAACCAAATCTTCTTCTTGCGTAGACAAAGCAAAATCTGAATTGAACCAAGTAAATGAATACGGTGCAAATCCTCCAATTGGTGTTATATCAATAATACCATCTGATAAACCAAAGCAAGTAACAGGCGTAATTACTTCATTCAGAGTCACAGCGTCAGGCTCTGCAACAAATATTGAGTCAGAAAGTAAACAACCATTGTCATCTGTGATAAGGAAAGTGTAATATCCTGCAGTTAAGCCTCCAATCTCCCCTAGTGTATCTCCACTTGACCAGTTGTAATCATATGGTGTTGTTCCTCCTGTTATAGAAAGGTCGATTTCCCCATCAGAACCGTCTTTACAAAGTACATCTTCAACTTCATAAGTAAAAGATAAACTATCCGTTGGTTCTGTAAGTGTAATACTGTCAACGATTATACAACCATTATCATCAGTAACTGTTACTTCATAATATCCAGCAATTAAAGTGTTTATGTCTTCAGTTGTCTCTCCGGTATTCCATGAGTAAGTGTATGAAATAATACCTCCAGTTACAGCAAGGTCAACGGAACCGTTGTTACCATCATGACATAGAATGTCTACTCCAACAACAGACGTTTCAAGCTCTGTTGGTTGTGTGATAATAAGTGCGTCAATTACGGTACAACCGTTCTCGTCCGCCACATTGTATGAATATGAATCTGCCGGGTAGTTGATTAAGTCTTGATCCGTGTTACTCAATAAATAAGTTGAATTTGCCCAATCATAAACATAAGGAGATGTACCACCGGTAACTGTTAAATCAATTACTCCATTAGACTCACCAAAACAATTCACATTGGTAATAGCACTTGCCACTGCCAAAGGCATGGCTGGTTGAGAAACCTCAACGGTTCCTGTAAACGCGCAAGCTAAAGAATCAACGACTGAATAACCATAGGTTCCCGCTAAAATATTTGAAATATCTTCCGTTGTTTGTCCTGATGTCCATACGAACGTGAAAGGCTGTGAACCTCCGACGACTTCCAAATTTATACTTCCTGTATTGTCACCAAAACAAAGGATATCAACCCAAGTTGCAGCCACAGCGATTGGAAGGTCTGGTTCCGTAACTTCTTGAGATATTGTAAAGGTACAACCGTTATCATCAGTTACAGTCACTGTATATAAATCTGCCTCAACATTTGCTAAATCCTGACCAGAAGAAACAAAATTTCCAAGACCGTTAGTCCAGTTATATGAATAACCTAAAGTACCACCAGTAACTGTTAAATCCACACTCCCGTTAGATCCTCCAAAACACAGCACATCTATTGCAGTTGTTGTCGCTAACAATATAGTTGGCTGATCAATAACAGCATTATCTACAAATTGACATCCATTTTCATCGGTAATCGTAACTTGATAGTCATCAGCAATAACGGCGTTTAGAGATGGATTATTTTCAGAATACAATGTTGTTGAATTTTGCCAACTGTAAGAAAGCGGAAGTGTTCCTCCACTAGGCGAAACTGATACACTGCCTGATGGATCACCAAAACAAAGTACATTAGAAAAACTCATAACACCAGATAACACAACCGGCTCAGTAATGTTAAATGGCAAAGTCAATGTGCATCCGTTTCCGTCAACAACAGTTACAGAATAGGAACCTGCTGTTAAGCCATTAACATCTTGTGTTAATTGACCAGAAGTCCATAAATATGAATACGATGGAGTACCTCCCCAAACATCAATATTAATCTCTCCATTCGCGTTTCCAGCACATAATGCATCTAACTCTACTCCAGAGCCTTGGAGTGACTCTTGAGGCTGTTCAATGGTGTAATTTTTAGAGAATGTACATCCTTTATCATCGGTTATGACAACTGAATAAGTACCTGCATTTACATTTGTCAAATTCTGAGTTGTTGTTCCGTTAGACCAGAGGAAGCTATAAGGAGAGGTTCCTCCCAAAACATTAATATTTACTCCGCCCGTTGGGACTAAAAAGCAATTTACATCCGTTATAGTTTCTGTGACAGAAATTGGATCAGGAGAATCAACCACATAGGCACTAGTAGAAACACATCCGCTAGGAAGATCTGTAACAGTTACAGTGTATGTTCCAACCGCCAATGCAGGAATACTTGTAACTCCCGATTGTCCTGAGGACCAAGTAATAGAATAACTTGCCGTGTTTCCAATAGCCACTTGAGCTGACCCATTAGAAGCGCCATAACAAGATACACTTGCACCAGACATTACTAAAGTTGGGCAACTATTCGAACTTGGCTGATCGCTTTTTGCAAATAAGGTTCCTCCAAATAGAAGAACTATGCAAAAGGATAGAATACT
>CALKOP010000137.1 GCA_938091155.1 uncultured Flavobacteriales bacterium
ATTCAAGAGCGCGAATTTATAAATATTCCATGTGATCTATACGTTGTAAAAAAACTAAACAAAATATAAAACAAGTGGGATTCTTATTTAAAGCAGCTGATACATTTTTTGCCTTACGATTTTTAAGGTTATTAACCATGCCTTGGACTAAAACTGGCGCTTTTATAAATGGTATTATAGACAAAAATGGTAAGGTAATTAAAAAGCCAGAGACTCCTAAGGAAAAGGAAGTGTATAACTTGTTTCATAAATTGGTTTTTAATATTAAACGGTTATTAAATAAAATCCCATTTGGTAAATCAACGCTTGCTAGTTACGCTGCCGGATTATATTTGATTAAGGAACATACCGGAATGTCTGAGCTATTAATGGGAGAGCTCCTAGAAGAAGCGTTTGGTTATAATCCAGCAACTGATATTGATTTAAATGAAGATATTGAAGACACCCGTATTCAATCTGGTAATTATTTTTTAGGGGAAGATTTGTTTTTTGCAAATGGCGATATGCTCTCTCCAATGGGCGATGCAACGCTAACAATTAATGAAAACTCTACTAATATGATTGGAACTATATTTAATATTCCAATTTATAAAGCAAAGGATAATAAAACCAACCAATTAGTTTTGGTTACCACTAACAACATAACAAAAATATAAAAATGGATATTAACGAGACAAACGAAGATACGCCAAGCATGACAACATCTACTACAGCAACAACCGACGGAGGGCCTTCTAAGAAAGGCTCATATAATCAATACAACCAAGGTGATAATTGGAAAATTTTTGATGTTGATACGGATTGCTTTGAAAAATTTAGAAGTGGACGTAAGAAGTTCGAAAGATGGGCCCGCTTTTTAAACATGGACAACGAAACACACAAATCAATTTATGATTATGCGTCAAAGCATTCAAAAAATACTATAGTTTTACGCTGTTCAGAATCAGGCGCACTTCGAGCAATTCGACGTCGTTCTAGTAACGGTCTGTAAATAACCACAGTTTGTTATTTACAAATCGCTTAGTTATGATATAATTATACTATCATAACGAAATCAACCCGTGCCTGTAATAAGCACAAAACCACAAAACTATAGTAACCTAAATGAGCAATCCCACAATCTTTGATGAGCAGGTAAGCAGAAAACCTAATCATTATCCATGGACCGAAGCCTTTATTGAAAGCATGCACAACGGCTTTTGGACCGACAAAGAATTTAGTTTTAAAAGCGATATCCATCAATTTAAAACAGTCCTAACCGAACAAGAACAGCAAATTATTATTCGTGATCTAAGTGCGATTGGTCAAATTGAAGTTGCTGTAAAAACATTTTGGGCTAAGCTTGGAGAGAACCTTCCACACCCGTCACTTCAAGATCTTGGGTATGTTATGGCCAACACTGAAGTTATTCATAACAATGCTTATGAACGTCTTATTTCTATTTTAGATATGGAGGATGTGTTTGAAGAGAATCTTAAATTGGATTTTATTCAAGGCCGAGTTAATTATCTTAAGAAATATACTCACCGGTTCTATAAAGATAGTAAGAAGCAATACTTATATGCTATTACATTATTTACTTTGTTTGTTGAGAACGTTTCGTTGTTTTCTCAATTCTACGTTATTAACTGGTTTGCTCGTTATAGAAACGTTTTAAAAGACACCGATCAACAAGTAAAATATACTCGTAATGAAGAGCGTATCCACGCAATGGTTGGTATGAAAATTATTAATACCATTCGTGAAGAGCTTCCTGAGTTATTTGATGATGAACTTGAAGAGCGTATTGTTGCTGCAGCGCATGAAGCGTTTAAAGCCGAATCCAAAATTATTGATTGGGTCGTTAATGGTATTGACGAAGAAGGTTTATCTGCTCCAATTCTAAAAGAGTTTATTAAGAATAGAATTAATGCAAGCATGGGCGATATTGGTTTTCAAAAGCCATTTGAAATTGATGAAAAATTGCTTGAATCTACTATGTGGTTTGAAGAAGAACTTCATGGTAATAATATGACTGACTTCTTCCATAGCAGACCTGTTGAATATTCTAAAAAGAGCCAATCTTTTGATGAAGATGACTTGTTTTAATATGTATATATAATTTAACAAATGATTGATAACGAATTAAACATCGATTGGCTTAATAAAGATTCTCGTAAATTTCTTGAAAGAGGTTACTTAATTGAGGGCGAAACACCAGAACAAAGGATGCGTGATATTTCTACTCACGCTGAAACACTTTTAGGTATTAAAGGGTTTGCTCTTAAATTTGAAGATTACTTACATAAAGGATTTTATTCTCTTTCGAGCCCTATTTGGAGTAACTTTGGAAGAACTCGTGGTTTACCTATTAGTTGTTTTGGATCTTATATTGAAGATACACTTGAATCTATAACAGGCCATAAGCTTGCTGAAATCTCCATGATGACAAAACATGGCGGAGGAACCTCTGCTTACTTTGGCGCATTACGTGGACGAGGAGCTAAGATTGGTGAGGATCAAGGGACAAGCACAGGAGCCGTTCACTTCATGGAACTATATGATAAGTTGATGAATGTTGTATCACAGGGGAATGTTCGTCGTGGATCCTTTGCGGCATACCTTCCAATTGATCATCCAGATGTTGAAGAGTTTCTTAAGATTAGAAGTGATGGTCATGAGATTCAAGATATGTCAATTGGCGTTTGTGTATCAGATGACTTCATGAAAACAATGCTTGAAGGCGACAAAGAGAAACGTCGTATCTGGGGATTGGTTATTAAGAAACGTTTTGAAAGTGGTTATCCATATATCTTCTTTACGGATAACGTAGAAAATCAAAAACCACAAGTTTATAAAGATAAAGATAAACACATCCACGCAAGTAACCTTTGTAATGAAATTTACTTAAGCACTGATAAGGATGAAAGCTTTGTGTGCAACCTTAGTTCATTGAACTTAGAAAAATGGGATGAGATTCAAGAGACTGACGCTATCGAAACACTGATCTATTTTCTTGATTCGGTAATGACAGAGTTCATTGATAAAACTGAGGGTATGCCATTTATGGATTGCGCTAGAAGGTTTGCTAAAAACCAACGAGCTCTTGGATTAGGCGTTCTTGGATGGCATAGTTATCTTCAATCTAAAATGATTGCATTTGAAAGTCTTGAAGCTCAATTACATAATACTCAGGTCTGGTCAACAATTCGAACAAAAGCTGATAAAGCTACTGCCGAACTTGCTGAGATATATGGCGAACCTAAACTACTTGAAGGTTATGGTAAAAGAAATTCAACGACATTGGCGGTTGCTCCAACAACTTCTTCTAGTTTTATTCTTGGACAAACTAGCCCAAGCATTGAACCACTTAATAGTAATTACTTTACAAAGGATTTGGCTAAGGGTAAATTCACATATAAGAATCCCCATCTAAAAGAACTATTAAGGCAAAGAGGTATGGATACTCTTCAAGTTTGGAAAGATATCTTGGAGCATGGTGGATCTGTTCAACATATTGAAGGATTAACCGAAGAAGAAAAGGACGTGTTTAAAACGTTTGGAGAAATTAGCCAAAGAGAAATTGTTCTTCAGGCGGCTCAACGCCAACAATTTATTGATCAAGGACAAAGTTTAAATATTATGATTCACCCTAAAGCGAAACCTAAGGACGTAAACGAACTAATGATATTTGCATGGGAGAATGGGATTAAAGGTATGTACTATCAACGAAGTGCAAACCCTGCTCAGGAACTAGCTAGATCGTTGATGACATGTAAAACGTGCGAAGGATAATATGACAGACAAATATAGGTGCATCAAGTGTAAAATTTCATATGACGTCTTTTGGGACGATCACGCTGAGATCTATTATTCAGGAGTAGAAGACACCGACGAAGACATCAATGACTTAACCGAATGCCATGAACCTGAGCATTGCCCATTCTGTGGATCTCACCTTCATGACGATATGGTTGGTGATTTTGATCAATAAATGCATTTTCCTCTTATTTTAAGGAAAGCTGGGGTATAATATCCCAATATTTTTTGGTCTTCAAACCCTTATTCTAAGGGAGTTGTAGAGTATTGTGCACATTTCGTGAATTATTTTATTTACAAATGTGCCTTTTTATGGTATAATATAACTACAGAGAGGGACACTAACCAACCCGATCAACCACCACAAAATGTACAAATATACTTACACCGAGCATCAGCAGAATCCACCTTCACTTGGAGGTGATTGGGAATGCGGCACCGAGACCGTCGTCTGCTTCTCAAAAAGCCCTAAGAAGGCATGCAGCCTTAAGGGTATCGTATCCCGCAAATTCGAGGGTACCGACGGGTGTCCAATCATGAGCTTCGAAAAGCTGGAGCTCAATGGCAAGGTTATTTTCGATCGCACTCACTA
>CALKOP010000138.1 GCA_938091155.1 uncultured Flavobacteriales bacterium
ATCAAATCAGGCACAATCTTGTCCCTCTAATTTCGAAAATTGGCGAAAACTCGTTGGAAAAATTGCATACCTCCATTTCTCATTTACAATCAGATTCCATTGCCTTGAGCGAAAGTGTAATGAAGATAGTTACGGAAACTAGCTCAGGCTATCAAATTGATTTAGGAGGTTATTCGAGCCAAGCCGCTGCGAATGTTGTATACCATGCTATTCATGCCCATGGTTTCAACAGGCAACAATGCATTGATCTCATGTCTGCAAATGTCGGAGCCATTATAGAATCTGATGAATATATCGCCACGAAATCGGCTGAAAAAGTCATTATTCGTGAGAAAGAAATTACGCTTCCAAGCATCCATATTGCTGGTGTTGGGGACTACACCTTTTTGAATCGAAGCCTTAAAATAGGTCCGGAAGACTACTCAGAAAATGATTTTCCTAAATCAAATTCAATGGTTTGGATGGACAGCGAAAAAACCAGTTTTCCACTGGTATGGCGTTCTTGGGCGGAACACGAGAAATTTCAACCAATTGGATCAGATTATCATGTGGAAATAAGCAAGTACCTGAAGGACAAAGGCATTGATAGGCTCAGCAGAAAGGATGTGACTGTTTTACTAGATGCCGAAAATAAGGTCATATGGATTCCAGGAATACAATTAGCTGACTTAGTAAAATGCACATCTACCACAAAATCTGTGATTACTTTCGAGTTATCGTAATTTTATCGCATGTCTCACAACTACGCCTTTCTGGAAAAACAATACTTAGGATTTAATCGATTTGGATTGGTAAGGCGTATCGTCATTATGCTATTCTGCTTTATTTTTTACTTCGCATCAGATGACACACAGGGAGACACAGCAGACCTTTTCTTCTATTTGGGAATGGGCATTTTAGTTATCAGCGGTGGGGCGATGCTAATTTCTCACTTAGAAACCAAAGTAGATGGCAACAACTTGATTCTAAGCGGACCTATGACCCACAAAAAAGTGAAAATAGATGTTACTAGTATTTCAGAAATTTCTATTGAACCCTATTCTAAATTTTTGATGAATAGACCGATGTTTAACCTTCATCGAAAAGATGCTCGTAGATTTTACACTCATGGAAATAGATGTGTCTCTTTTATTTCGCCCGATGGAGAAAACATGAAGATCGGTACTCAACGACCTGAAGAACTCAAGCGAGCCTTGGAAAATGCTTCTAATAAATCTTAGAAAGGAGATATTGTAAACCCCAAACTAAAGGCGTTGATTGGATTCACGGATTTCCCATCTTGAAAAAATGTGGAAAGTGAATAAAACCCAGTAAGCATGATTGCGCCATATCCAACACGAACAGTTGGGCCATATCTAAACTTCGCAGCATGTGGATAATAATACAACTTTGACTTTCGGCCCTTACCGTCAATTGTCTTTTCATGAACATTTAGCAAGTAACCTACTTTGGCGCCAACGCCAACCTTCCATCGCTGCTCTCGGTTGTCCTCAGCTGTCCTGAATCTAAACTCAAAGGGTACATCCACATAATTCAGGGATATTTTACCACCATCTTTAATACTAGAAGGCTGCTTAACGAACTTCACCTTTTGTGTAGTTCCAGATTTTTGTACCAGTCCATCAGTGTAATAATTGTGTGAAGTAAAACCTCCCCCAATCGCAAAACTCACTCGACCATCTCGCTGCAGCGGGTGATCGTACATTAAATTAACTGCAATGCCTCTTCCAAACCACTTCTGATTCACTGAACTATTGATCCCGATTAATCTATCCAAATTAAGATCTACCAAAAGCATATCTAAATGAGGTTTCTTTCCCATCTTTGATTTCGATGGCTCCACCTTGGTAGAGTCAGATTGAGCAGCTGCCGATGAACAAATTATGAGAACTAAAAGTATGGTGCTAAATAATTTCATAGAATACATTTCGCGGTCAAAAGTAACTTCGTCAGTCATAAGTACAACGTTGAATCTCAATTCATCGTCTCCATATTATGCGCAAGAATCTTAACCTATCCTTTCTGCTGCTTTTATGTACATTTATAAGCCAGGCCCAATTTAATGCGGGCTATCAATACTCCAATAGCGTGCCTGTTGTTATTAGTGGTGATACGCTAAGTGCTCCATGGGCTGGTGGAGTCAACAACCCACAATTTAGCCCGATGGATTTCACGGGCGATGAAACCCAAGAGTTGTTCGTTTTTGACCGAGATGGAGCGCTGCGTAAAGGCTTCAAATACAACAAAGCCAAGAAAAAATACGAATGGATCCCTATTCTTACCGAGGATTCACTGTCATTTGAACGACATTTTCCCAAGCTATGTGATCGTGGTTTTTGCCTTATTCGTGATTTTGATGGAGATGGAAAAGCCGATATTTTTTCAACGAGCAATTTTGAAAATATGGAGGTACACCGAAACACAGGAGCTAACGTGCCATCATATGAGCTAGAAATTGAGCAAGTCACGTATCGAAAAGGAAACAATAATCTACCAATACGATTTGCGCGAAATACCATACCCGTCATCAAAGACATTGATGGAGATAGTGACTTAGACTTAATGTTTTTTCCAGTCAACTATTCTGATATATGTTCCTTTTCAACTTTCACCAACCAATCAATTGAAGAATACGGCTCAGCGGACAGCCTCGAATTTAGCTTAGACAATACTTGCTGGGGAGAAATTCGTGTGTCAGGCGGTGCTCATCCAATTCATAATTGGCGGGAATTCAGTTGCGACACAACGTGCAACATCTTTGACGAGCAACGAGACATGGACATTACCATGACTCAGAATCTTCATGATCTAGATGGTAACGGAGTGCTTGACTTATTAGTGACATATGATCACTATGATGAACTATTTGGAATGTATAATTCGAATACATCCACACAAGGCGTGATTAACCAAGCTTTAAACGACAATGCATTCCCAAGTAACGATGTGCAGGTCAAGTTGAACAACCAACCCTACCCCTATTTTTTTGATGTGGATCAAGATGGCGATGACGATATGCTGATTGGAGCTAATCAAATCAACAATGTAGATCCAAATGAATATGACACTTCAGATGCGGTGATCTCTGATGTATATTATGAGAATACTGGCTCTGACGCCAATCCAGTATTCGAGCTGCACTGTCGAGGATTCTTTTCGGGTGAAATGCTGGATGTCGGCATCCGTTCTTATCCCTGCTTTGGCGATATGAATGGCGACTCCCTGCCAGACATGGTAGTTGGAAACATTGGATACAACACATTCAATTCAGCGCTGAGCTCGGCTCGACTATTCTACTACATAAATGTGGGAACAAAAGGCAATCCAATTTTCAGGTTGGAAGATGATGACTTTGCCAAAGTGAGCGAATTAGGCATTCGATCTGCTCATCCTACTTTGGGTGATATTGACGGAGATGGAGATACAGACCTATTGGTTGGTGACCATACTGGGCATATCCAGTTTTACAAAAACATTGGGTTTAGCACAGCTTATTCCTTTAAACTATTTCCCAATTACGAGCAGATAGATGTTGGTGGGGAAGCACATCCTCAACTCATTGACCTGAGTACTGATGGACGTCCAGATATTGTTGCTGGCGATGAATACGGACGCATTCAATACTTTGAGAACAAGAGCACGACAAATGAGCCTGACTTTACCAGCAGTCCAACTGTTGAAGACATGGGTGCTATTAATGTTTGGATTGATTTTAAAGGTAAAGCAGCACCTCATTTCACACGTTATATAGATGGCTCCAGTGATCTATACTTGTTGTTGGGAACGGGAAGGGGTCGCATCAATATTTATGGCCCAATTACAGACATTACCGACACCTTCAACTTAGTAGATTCCATCTTAGTGGAAGCCACGGAAACTTCCATTACAGGAATAGATTTGCTTGGTGATGAGCGTGAAGAATTAGTGATCGGTCAGCGCGCAGGAGGGCTGTATTTCCTAGAAAAAGTAAACAATACAAACATTGGCTTTAAGGGTATCAAAGGAAATAAAGCCACTCTTTCTATTTACCCAAACCCAACGTCTGCGACTGCCAAAGTAAGCATGCCTTCAAGTGGTGACGGATTGGCCAAATTGCGATTAACCGACCTTCAAGGGCGCGTCATACACAGTGAATCGATTCGAGTGAAAGGGAAAATCTTCAATGAGAATATAGACCTTCGCGCCTATCCAAGTGGCGTGTACCTCGTCTCAGTGATAGAAAACGATACCATTAGGTGGGCCAAACTGATCAAAGAATAAAACTAACTGCGCTTCTACTTTTCTGCTGTATTGTGGCGCAAGCCCAGTACAACATAGGGTTTGAGCATTCCACTTCAATCACCTTCAGTGATCAGGGTAGTTTAAGACTCGCGACGACTGGCGGGTTTACCAACCCACAATTTTCTGAAATCCAATTGAATACTGATGGCGACATGGATTTGTTTGTTTTCGATCGAGGAAACGACACCTGGCGCACTTTTCTCTATAATTCAGCTACAGCTCAATACGATTACCACCCAGAATATGAAGGCAATTTTCCAGATGGGTTGAACGAACTAGTTCTGCTAAGAGACTATGATTGCGATGATGACAATGATCTGTTCACTTACAATAATGGAAAGTTCCGAGTTTATAAAAATGACGGGGCTTTCCCTCCTAATTTCGAGCTCGTTACAGATGCCATTCAGAGTGACTATGGATCATTGGTGACCTCAGCGTTTATTCTACCTGGCGATATTCCAGCCATTTTGGATGTAGATGATGATGGAGACATTGACATACTCACCTTTGGCAATGGTGATTCGGAAAACACCTTGGTCTGGCACCAAAACTTAAGTATGGATGAGTACGGAAACTGCGATAGTCTTGAGTTTCAAGTAAACACAGAGTGTTGGGGTGGATTTCAAGAACCGCCCAATGGCAGTGTACTTGAAGCAATAGCCTGTCGATCCGAAGTCTTACCACCTACACCATACAATGTTGCCGCACGATTTCATCCAGGCTCTACAGTGTTGTTGACAGACACTGATGGAGACGGAGATATGGATATTGCCTTGGGCGACATTCAAACCCAAACCTTCGTTTTTGCGCCTAATACCGGAGATGCTAGCTCACCCGACATTGACGTTTCACAGCAAACGACCAACTTTCCAAACACAATCAATCCCATAAATATGCAATACATGATTGCAGGCTACGAAATTGACGCCAACCACGATGGTAAAATGGACTTGATTGCGACTACAAACAACAACATTGATAGCTCATGCAACTCAGGACACACTTGGCTTTATACCAACAGCGCTTCTTCTGGGTCGACTTATACTTTGGATACAAAAGAGTTCCTTTTGGAAGAAATGGTTGATCTAGGCACAGGAACTGTACCTTTAGCAGTAGATGTGAATAGTGACGGTCTCCTTGACCTATTAATAGCCTCAGATTTCATACGCTCACCGACATCAAACAAGCGCAGTAGATTGCATTATTTCAAGAATTCAGGAACAGCGACCGATCCAGTTTTTTCACTTGAAGATTCGGATTTTGCTAGCCTTTCCACTTTCGGTTTTAATGGGGCAAGCCCCGCATTGGGCGATTTAGACAATGATGGCGACTTGGATATGCTCGTCGGGGATGCAGATGGATTTCTGCATTATTTCAGAAATGATCCTTCGGGTGGCGAGGCTTCTTTCACTTTGGTAAATCCAAATTATATGAACATAAATACCATCGGGCAATATGCTGCTCCCGAAATAGCAGATGTCAATGGTGATGGATTACTGGATTTATTAATAGGTGAGCGCGTGGGGACCATTGCCTATTTTGAAAATACTGGAATGCAATCAGCCCCGCAGTTTAGCCAAGCGGCCACCGATGCCACTTTTGGCAAAATTGATGTAAGCTTTTTTTGCTGCAACGGATATGCCACACCGCGCTATATTGACAATACGGCCTTTGGCGACAAACCCTACTTGTTTGTTGGCACAAGTGAAAAACGCATCAATGTGTACGAGATCAGCGGCAACCTGAGCGACTCCTTTCCCATGGCTGATTCCATTCTTTTGTTAGCAGATAGAATGACGCCTGCTATTGCCGACTTTGACAATGACGACATATTTGATCTGCTAGTAGGCACGGGCGAAGGAGGATTAAAATACATGCAGCGTAGTGGAAATCATCCTGTTGGGGTTAAAGAAAATGAATCGACCAAACAAGAGCCCTCGTTTCATATATATCCAAATCCTAATAGTGGATTATTCACGATAGACATGGTACATGAATTTTCCTGCCAATTACAGATATTCTCATCTGCAGGTCAGAACGTTTATAGAAACCGTCTCGCGAATAGTCGTTCCTATTCCCTTGAAATTGATTTACCTGCCGGAATCTATCATCTCCTTCTTCAAAATGACGACCAACTAATTCATCGTATTTTCGTTGTATTATAGGTCGTTTATCGAAGACTAGCTTCAGGCAGTTTTTCTTTCTTTTTGCTGACCAAAAAGAGAAAGTGTTTTCCTTCTCTTCCTTTTGTCTTGCTACAAAAGGAACAACCTTCAGCTCACGAGTTCCTGAGAAAAGTAAACTGACAGCGAGTAAAAAAAGTAGGGCTTAGAAGAATCTCCACGGCATCTTTTTGCTTCACCTAAGTTCGGTCGGGTGATCTAATCGTTTCGATTAGCTTCGCGATCTCGGTAAGGTTCATCTTCAAATTCAACCTTTAATTTTCTTCAAGGCCATCAGCAGTTTGAACAAGCGCCTATTGTTCCATATCCCATTTCGAAATTGGATAATCAGCGTTCGTTATTAGTTATTCAACCCAAGTATCCGCCAGTCCGCTTCGAGACTCGTGCTTCGCACGACATCAGCATGACAGACTTATTGAGTATGGATGGTTGTGAATTGAATATTGGCATCATAAGTGATTCCTAAAACTGCTACGTTTGACGCTCTTGAGCACATCAACAAATATTGATCTTGTATTGCCGGTATTGAACCCCCACATTAATTGGGCAGAAAAGACTCATGCAACACATCTTGAGTTGGAGCGCATCATGAACGCAAAGATCAATTTGATCATTGTTGATGATGGGTCTACAGAGCAATCGGAAATTGGGAAGCTTGCTCAATTACATCCAACCACGACCGTTTTATTTTCAAGAAAAAACTTTGGCAAAGGCCATGCCCTTCGACTAGGAATTGATGCCGCAAAATCGGATTGCATCATTTTTACCGATGCTGATTTTCCGTACGAATTGACAAGCATCAAGGCGATTGCCGATAAGCTAATGAATGGCGCTGATGTAGCCCTCGGACATCGCGAACAAGATTACTATGCCAGCGTGCCTTGGTTCAGAAAGGGGATTTCTGAGTCGTTTCGGTTTGTACTAAAATCAATCTTGAAATTCCCTATTACTGACACGCAATGTGGGTTGAAGGGAATGAACCAAAATGGCAAGTCCATATTCATGCAGACCGATATCAATCGATTTTTGGTAGACATGGAGTTTATAAAACTCGCGGTAAGACAAAAGGTGAAAATCAGTCCAGTGGTGGTTCAACTGCGACCAAATGTGCAGTTCAGTAAAATGGGAATCGGAGTACTCATTCCAGAGCTAATCAATTTTATAAAAGTGATTTTCCTTTAGCTAAGAGGAACACGGATATTCGCAATCGTCCCTGGTTTTCCTTTTTCGTAATTCACTTTATCATTCACAGAGCTGGCTCGCCTAAAAATGTTGTTGAGCCCTATTCCCTCGCTTGCTTTATCTGGGTCAAATCCTTTTCCATCATCTGCTAAGTACAAAACCAAGTGTGTTTTTGTCTTGAGCAACTGTATTTCCGCCTGTTTTGCTTCGCTGTGTTTTAGAATATTGTTGACCAATTCTTGGCAAATGCGGTACAACCTAATTTCTATAGAAGGTTTAAAACGGTAGCATCTAAATGTGCCTTTCGCGCAAATCTTAGGGCATTTTTCATAATAAATGAGTGCGCTGTCTGAATTGCCCGCTACATCATGCGCCACTCCCATTCTATTGTAAAGTGCGGCAGTGCCCTTATCCCTATGGTAAAATTAGCATTCTTCAAGCCTTGACGACCGAAAAGCAGGACGCTGTCTGGCCTTTTGAAGCAGTAAAGCAAAACAATGTCGTTGTAAACCTTTGACTTTAAGGAATCATCCGTTTCGCTGAGCAGTTGTAGTAGGCTATCCGGTCGCTCTTCTCTAGCGCCAAAACTGAAGAACAGAAAGAGTAATATGCACGCATAAGTTCTCAACTCCGCAACTCTTAAAGTGGAATATTTCCGTGCCTCTTTTTGGGCAAGTTGTCCACCTTATTTTCCAGCATTTCAAATGCTCGAATTAACCTTTCTCTTGTTTGGTCTGGCTTGATTATTTCATCCACATAACCGCGAACGGCTGCGTTATAAGGGTTGGCGAACAGCTCTGCATATTCTGCTTCTTTCTCTTTCAGCTTTGCTGCAGAATCAGCCGCTTCAGATATCTCTTTTCTAAAAATGATCTCTGCTGCTCCTTTGGCACCCATTACTGCAATCTCTGCAGAAGGCCAAGCAAAATTCATATCAGCACCAATGTGCTTGGAGTTCATTACATCATACGCTCCACCATAGGCTTTTCGTGTAATTACTGTTACTCTTGGCACAGTCGCTTCGCAAAAAGCGTACAACAATTTCGCCCCATTGGTGATAATGGCATTCCACTCCTGATCTGTACCGGGCAAGAACCCAGGCACATCTTCAAACACTAATAATGGAATATTAAATGCATCACAGAATCGAACAAAACGTGCTCCCTTTTTAGAAGAATTTACATCCAGCACTCCAGCTAAAACAGATGGTTGGTTTGCGACAACGCCAATACTGCGACCCGCCAATCGAGCAAATCCAACAACAATATTTTCTGCGTAATCTTTATGTACCTCAAGGAATGTGTCTGAATCGGTAGTTTCAGCTATCACTTCTCTTATATCGTAGGGTTGATTCGGATTCTCAGGAATGATATTATTAAGCTTTTCTCTAGACTCATTGCCGGCTATGTAGGCCAATCTTGGTGCTTCTTCTTCGCAATTTGAGGGAACATAGGATATTAATTGCTTTAGGTGATTGATCGCGTCTACCTCATTTGCGCAAGCAAAATGGGTTACTCCAGATTTTGCAGCATGCGTATCGGCCCCACCTAATTCTTCCGCTGTTACATCCTCGTTTGTAACCGTTTTTACCACGTTTGGACCAGTCACAAACATATAGCTGGTGTTCTCGACCATTAATATAAAATCGGTCAGTGCAGGAGAATACACGGCACCACCAGCACACGGACCCATAATGGCACTTAACTGCGGTATAACTCCACTAGCTAGTGTATTTCGGTAAAATATATCGGCATATCCACCGAGCGAGACAACACCTTCTTGAATTCTAGCTCCACCCGAATCATTTAATCCAATGACGGGAGCGCCATTCTTCATGGCAAGATCCATGATCTTGCATATTTTTTCAGCGTGTGCTTCGGCAAGAGAACCACCAAGCACCGTAAAATCTTGCGAAAATGCATAGACCAATCGCCCAGCTACCTTGCCGTAACCTGTAACAACACCATCTCCTAAAAACTTCTGCTTATCCAAACCGAAATTGGTAGATCTATGCTGAACTAGCATTCCCATTTCTTGAAATGAGCCTTTATCAAAGAGCAATTCTAATCGCTCACGGGCTGTAAGTTTGCCCTTTTTGTGTTGTGCTTCAATTCGTTTTTCACCTCCACCAAGCTTGGCTTCTTCTATCTTTTGTTGAAGTTGATTCAGTTTCTCTTGCATGCTCGATTCGCTTTTATACCCAATTGAGTTAACGCGCAAAGTTATTCGCCCAAACGTGACAAAAAAGAAAATCCCGTTCAGCTTATGTGAACGAGATTTTCAACAACCTAACTAAACAGCATTTTTAGAACATGACCTGTAGTCCAACATCAAAAGGAGTAAGCGCTAGCGTCTTGTTACTTTCAAATAAATCATTCAAACCATAGTTGGCATAGATATTTACTGGGCCATATCCTACCGTGGCTAATGCGTGAAACAGGAAGGGAGTAAGATCATAATCGGATTTAATTCTTGGTTTCAATGTTTGGCCACCGCTATTATATTGCTGCTTCAATTGAGAGGCAATTTTCCAAGAAACTTGACCACCAAAGGCAAATCGTATGGCCATGTTTTCATCTTTATTGGTGCTAAAACCCAGTAATAATGGAGCCGTTATATAGGTAGCACTAAGCTTGTTTTTATCCAACAATATGGTCGAATCTGTTGTAGCGCTCAATGGATCTGAATTCACTAGTGTAGTATACTTGCTTTCGAAAGTATAATTAGCGAAATGCATTCCTAGACCAGTAACTAACTCTACGTGCTGTTTATACAAGCGAAAGTCTTTTTCGAGAAGGTTTAAATCAACACTTACGCTTCTACTATAATCCAACTCTAAAAACTCATGCGCAGTTGGAACGGGCACCCCATTGCCAGTCAAGTAACCATTCACTCCAACTCTTATACCTGCCCAGTGACTGATATTGTCCCCTTGCTTGTCTTTGCAATATGTGGTGTCTTTACCACCAACCTCAGTGTCTACAATTATCTTTTCTGGTTCGTTTTTATTGCCGCTGAGAACAATGATTTTCATGCCCGCTACTTTAACAATGGTCGAGTCTTGACCCTTTTTTGGAGTAATAACCACTTCCACTGAGTCTTTCTTTGTTTCAGCCTTAGTAACTGCAACCGAATCAGTAGGCACTTTTTCTTCTTGAGCTAATCCAAATTGTGATGCAAATAGTAGGCTGGATAGGATAAGAATTATTTGTTTCATGTTTTCTAATTTTTCGTCTTTTCGGTCTTTTGGCTGATTATG
>CALKOP010000139.1 GCA_938091155.1 uncultured Flavobacteriales bacterium
CCACCAGCTTTTTAGGTTATGACGTTCAGCTAGCCGATTCGCAATCGGTTTATTGCATGCTAAAATTCGATGATCGATTGTTCTTTGGAGGTGATTTTGAATCCTTAGGTTCTGCAAATTTCATTGGAAGTATAAATTCCGAAGACTACCCTACTCCAACCGTAAACAATGCGGGTTCTGAAATAGATGGCGCAGTGTATGCCTTAGAAATATTTGAAGGTCAATTGCACGCAGGTGGAAACTTCAGTCGATCAGATACGGACACCGTTTACCAAAGCAATATTGCTCGTTGGAATGGCCTAGACTGGGACATGGTTGGTTCTGGATTGAATGGCCCTGTTTTCAGCCTTCATACTTTTAACGACCAACTAATTATAGGTGGCACATTCACTGCAAGCGACTCTAACGAAATGCTAAACATTGCCTCTTGGGATGGCTCAGATTGGTCAGCCATTGGAACTGGATTTACGGACAGTGTCGACACCGTTTTCTCACTGGTTACCTATGATGACACCTTGTATGCCGGGGGTAGGTTTGACAGCGCAGGAAGTGTATACGTACAAAATATAGCCAAGCTCAGCGGAACAGAATGGACAAATATTGGCGAAGGAATCAGAGGCCCTGTTTGTGCCATGGAAGAATACAGAGGTCGCTTATATATTGGTGGAAGTTTCACCAAAGCCGATGAACTCGTGAGTCGAAACATTGTAAGCTACAACAACGGCAATGTTCCTTTTGGAATTGAGTCTGAAGTACAACAAAACACTGTGGTCATTTACCCGAATCCAGCGAAAGGTCTAATAACATTACAAACGGATATATCCTTGAAATCTGCCCAACTCATTTCTACTTTAGGTGCATGTGCTCAGGTCAATATTCTAGATAACACAATCAGTCTTGAAAGCATCCCATCTGGATTCTACATTTTACAGACAACCGATCAAGAAAGCAACACGTTTAACCAATCGCTAATCATTCAATAATGAAATCAGATCTACTCCTAATTGGAATTCTGTTCATCCTTTTCTCCAGCTGCGAAAAATGTAAAGAGTGCTATTTAATTGAAGTTCAAGGATCAGTAAAGACGGAAACGTTGATTGGCGAACGCTGCGATCAAGAAGTTGAAGATTTGGAAAAGCATGACTTGGTTTGCTTGAGCGATGATTGTTATTACAAATGCAAGTAATCAGCTAAGAACGACTTGTCTATCGCCAACTAGTCTCTAATCGATACCTTCGCACTCGCCAATATGAACCCATACAAAACAGTTGCATTTCACACGCTTGGTTGCAAGCTAAATTTTAGCGAAACCAGCACCATTTCTCGTCTTTTTGAAGAAGGCGGATATGCAAAAGTGGGCTTCAATGAACGGCCCGACATTTTTGTAATCAATACCTGCTCTGTTACTGATCATGCTGATAAGAAATGCCGCAACTTGGTAAGAAGAGCAAAAAGTAAAAATCCAGATGCTTTTGTTGCTGTAGTCGGATGTTATGCGCAATTAAAACCGGATGAAATCGCCCACATCGAGGGAGTGAATGTGGTTTTAGGGGCGAACGAAAAATTCAACATTCTAGAATATTTAGACAAGCAGCCGACAGAGGGAGTTGCTCATATTGAAAATGGCCACATCAAAGAAGTAAAAGACTTCATTCCTTCCTTTTCGGCTGGAGATAGAACCCGCACATTTTTGAAAGTGCAAGACGGTTGCGATTATTTCTGTTCTTTCTGTACCATTCCTCTAGCCAGAGGTCGCAGTAGAAACCAAAGCGTGGAAGAAACGCTGAAAGTGGTCAATGATGTAGCGACAACTAGTGTAAAAGAAGTGGTGCTAACAGGAGTCAACATTGGCGATTTTGGTCAAGGAAAAGACGAGTCATTTTTTGATCTCTGCCAAGCGCTTGATAAAGTTGAAGGCATAGAACGCTTTCGTATTTCGAGCATCGAACCAAATCTATTGAGTGACGACATCATCGACTTTGCAGCGGCAAGTGACAAGTTCGTTCCACATTTTCATATTCCGTTGCAGTCTGGCTCGGATGAGATGCTTACTGCCATGCGCAGAAGGTATTTGACGCCACTTTATCGTGAGCGTATCTCACGCATTAAATCGAAAATGCCAGATGCTTGTATTGGAGTAGATGTCATAGTAGGTTTCCCTGGTGAGACCGAAGAAGAGTTCATGAAAACGGTTGACTTTTTAAAGTCGATGGACATTAGTTATTTGCACGTTTTCACCTACAGCGAACGAGCGAACACAACGGCACTTCGAATGGAAGATGTCATTCCCATGCAAGTTCGTCAAGAGCGCAATAAGATCCTGACTCAGCTCAGCCTCAAAAAGAAGCGTGCCTTTTATGAATCTCAGATTGGCAGCTCATACACTGTACTTTGGGAAGCCAGTGAAAACGAAGGCATGATGCACGGATTCACGGAAAACTACGTGAAGGTGGAACAAGCCTATGATGAAGCTAAAATCAACACCATTGAAAACGTTTCATTGGACGCCATTAGCAAAACTGGGCTCGTCTCCATTGGACTAGAACCAGATATGATGCTCGTACGATAGAGGAATATTCAATACCCAACAAACAACCACCCTATTCAGCTAACTACTTTTCATTGTTAATGGCATCTGCCTCTTTCTAACCATCTATAGCCAAACCTGTATTGATGATAAAAACTGCGGCAGCCATAATTCCAAAGGCGCTCATGTCATGGCCTTGTAAAGTCAACCCATCAGAAAAAACATAAACCTGTTC
>CALKOP010000140.1 GCA_938091155.1 uncultured Flavobacteriales bacterium
TGGAATGAAAAAAGCAAAATAGTTTCAGATGCCATGCCATTGGGTAATGGCACAACAGGAGCATTAGTGTCAGTAGTAGAAAATGGTCATCTTTGGATTTCGACAAGACACATAGACGCATGGTCAGAGGCTCACAGATTACTGAAGTTAGGAGATTTGGAAATAATTTTTTTTCCCAATCCTTTTGAAAATAGTTTTAGTCAAGAATTGGTAATGAGGGAGTCGGCCATCTACTTAAAAGGTGACAACGGATTTGAATCAAAAATCTGGATTGATGCTAACAAGGATATCATTCACGTAGAAAATAATTCGAAAAAAGAATTTAAAGTTACAATTGACTTGCACAGTTGGAGAAAATATCCAAAAGTAATTAAAGAAACCAATTTAAAAGGAATACCGAAAGGTGTCACAGAATCATCTGATGTGATTGTAGACAATGATCAAAACGCTCTTTTATGGTATCATAGGAATAGTACGAATAAAGCTTTTGAATGGACTATTAAATCATTGGAGATTCCATTGCGAAATGATCTTAATAATGTTCTAGAAAACAGAACATTTGGGGCCATGGTAACAGGAACTGGATTGAAAAGTGTTTCCAAGAATTCTATTAGTTCTAAATCTCAAAAAAATAACCACATTAAAATTTTCGTTTTCAATGAGCAAAGTGAAACGGCTGAAGATTGGCTAAAATCCATTAAAAAAATTTCACAAACAAAGTTGAATTTGAAAAAAGATTGGAAAAATCATGCAGCATGGTGGAATGAATTTTGGGAAAAGAGTTATATACATATTGCTGGAACTAACGAAGCAGAAACTACAAGTGCCGGTTATGCATATGCCATGTATTTAAACGCAATGGCAGGTGAAGGAGAATTTCCGATTATATGGAACGGTTCCATGTATGCTCCAAATTTATCTGAAGTTCCACAACGTAACCATACAGGTTTTAAATATTTTAAAGATCCGGATCATCGCTCTTGGGGGAATTTAATGTTACATCAAAACGTGCGATTACCTTTTTATTCGATGAATGCTGCAGGTCAATTTAACTATACCCAATCGTTTATAGATTTGTATATGCGTGGTTTTGAATTGATGAAAGAGCATACGAAAGCTACATTTGGCCATGAAGGTACCGTAATAAGAGAGTCCACTACGCTTTGGGGAGTCATTGCGCCTGGTGTGTATGGTGTGAATAGAAAAGGTTTAAAACCTGGAGAGCAAGAATCAGTTTGGCATAGAACACATTGGAATGCAGGATTAGAAGTGGCTTGGTATTTTTCAGAACACTATGATTATACACAAGATGAGAAATTTGCCAAGGATACGTTGGTTCCATTTGCTTCAGAAGTTGTGAAGTTTTTTGATGTGCATTGGCCACACAAAGATGGTAAATTGTACTTTCCGGAGGTACACGTATTAGAATCATTTAGAAAGGCTGATAATCCAATGCCGTTTGTTGCCGGATTGAAATCTGTATTACAAAGACTATTAAATTTGTCAGCACATTTGACCACTGAAAGTGACCGTAAATATTGGAGAGAAGTGCTCGCAAGAGTTCCTGATATTCCTAAGACTCAAAGAAATGGTCATACAACCTTAGCCAATGCAGAAGTAATGAAATCACCAAAAGTAAATGTGGAGGTTGCTGAGTTATATTCGGTATTTCCATATCAGATTTATGGTGTTGGAAAACCTGATTTGGAATTAGCTCAAGTAACCTATCAAAACAGATCGACTTTAATTGAAGAGGGAATATTTAAAAGCCCAAGATGGGCCAAAGGGCACCTTCGCGGTGGCTGGCATCCAGAATCAATAATGGCAGCCATGGTAGGACTAATTGATTCTGTACAGAAAGAGGTGGTATGGGCGTTGCATCGTCCAGTTCCAGAACAACGCTTTCCGGGTTTCTTTAAATCTACGCATGATGGTACACCAGATGTACAGCATTCGTCGGTAGCTGCAACCGCCTTACAACGTATGATTTTGCAAGATGTGGATGAAAAGATGGTGCTGATGCCAGCATGGCCAAAAGAATGGAATTGTGAGTTTAAATTGTATGCCAAACAAAATACGATTATTCAAGGTGAAATTGTTAATGGAACTATTCAAGATTTAGAAGTATTTCCAAAAGAGCGTAAGAAAGATTTATACATAGGAGTGGATTTGAAAGTTCCAGATAAATCAATTTGGAAATAGATGGTTTTTTTGAGTTATAAACTCGACTTAGTTTTGGATTCATGATCATCCCCCCAAAAAACAGGACAGTAAGTTAAGTTTAAAAAAGAATTATTAGTGTCCGACTAAAATACGATTTTGTTCAAGTATGACATAACAGCCTAGTAAAACGGTCTGAATTTTGCCTTATCTCAATAGCAAGGGGCCTGTTAAAAAAGGGATAGTGTCACAAAAGCTGGAAGTTTTACTATCTTTCTGAATGGTGTTTTAGTTCAAAATCAAGTTGAACTTCTTGGAACCACAGAATATATTGGAAAACCAAAAACAGGACGGAATCAAATGCCTGGAAATAATGACGCCACAGAAACTCATAGTTCACTATTGTTACAAGATCATGGTGATCTTGTAAGTTTTAGAAATATTTGGATGCGAAAACTGTAGTCTTTATAAAATTGGTAATTATTTAAACTTACTTTTCTTCTTTTTAAAACTATTTTTAGGAACAAAGGTTTTTCCTTTTTTAGTCAACTCAACGTTTACTTTTCTGTCATCCATAATGAAATTGTCAAACGATTTTAGCACCAAATCTCGATGATTTTTATGAGTAGAAAAAAAAGAAAAATTCTTCATTACTTCGACTTGGAAAATGTCATCTGTCCCTAACTTTAAAAAAGAACGCAGAAAATCTTTTAAAGTCGTCCATTCAAATTGATCTCGGACTCCAATATTGATAAAGAAGCGATCTTTGTCCTTGGGAGGATGTATGGTTCTCTCCGATCTTTTGCTAGCTAAACGTTCCGAACGATTTTTCCCACTAGACTCTATCGTTTTTGGGTGAAGGTCAAATGATTTGAATTCTTTGGAAATTATCATTTCTATAAGAGCCTCTTTTGAAATTTCATCAAAAGCTTTTTTTACAGCAGGAAAATGATTATGTAATTCACTCTTTATAGGAACATTTTTCACTTGTTCAACCCAGTGATTAATCCTATAACTCAAGACCTCTTCAGCCGAAGGCATTTCTATTTCAGTAAGTTTAGTTTGTAGCTTATTTTCAATTGCTTTTATTTTTCTTCGATCTGATTTGGTCACAAAAATGATTGATGTCCCTAGCTTTCCCGCTCTACCTGTGCGCCCACTTCGGTGGGTATAGGTTTCTACTTCGTCGGGTAGTTGATAATTAATCACATGGGTAATATTATCTACATCAATGCCCCGTGCAGCAACATCAGTTGCTATGAGCAATTGAATCTTTTTATTACGAAAGGATTGCATGACAACATCCCGTTGATTTTGACTTAAATCTCCGTGTATGGCAGCCGCTTTGTATCCATCTTGAATCAACTTTTCAGCTATTTTTTGAGTTTCAATTTTCGTACGGCAAAAAACCACTCCAAAAATTTCCGGATGCATATTCACTACAGCTCCAAGAGCATTGTATCGCTCACGTCCTGATACAATAAAATATTGGTGATCAATATTTTTTACACTTGAGTTTTTCTATAAATTGAGCATCTGAAACCTTACCCGTTTCAAAGTCATTAAAAATATCGTCCTTATAATGATGTCCAGTATCATTGACAATATTGTCGATTCCTATATTTTTAAATGCTTGGATTGTTTTGGGCACATCCAAATTCATAATGACCCCTCCTAAATCAAAAACTATGTTTTCTATTTTCATTTTCAAGTCTTTTTCCAGGTAAATAGTGCAAGCACAACGGATAGCATTGCCGCTCCAATCCAAAAGAAAGTAATAGCGGAAAAATCATATAGTGTTTCTTCTCCCACGACCGTTTTGTTTCCCTCAATGAGATAACCGCTAACTATATCTTGAATTCCTGCTGCCAGATAACTCATAATACCTACCATTCCCAAAGCAGCACCTGAGGCTTTTTTTGAAGCTATATCAACAGCCATCAATCCTCCTAGGTAACATATCAATGCTCCGATGGCCAGCCCGAAAATGACCATGCTCAAAGCGTCTATCCACCATATGTTTTTAGGACCTAACAGGAATAGGCACAGCCCACCAACGTTCATCAATCCATATATCAAAGCTGGCACATTTCGGTGGCCTTTAAAGAATCTATCGGAAATAAAACCCGATGAAGCAGTGCCCAATATTCCACACACAGCACTAACAGCTACCAATGAATTGGCCTCAGTAAGTGAATATCCTTTGGCAGTTTCAAAATAGTAGGGTCCCCAACTGTTCACGGCATAACGGGAAATATACATGAAAGCACTTGAAAGGGCCAATAACCAGATGTATGGGTTTTTCAATGCCGCCCTTTGTTCATGCCAAGTAGTGGTCTTCTTATTTGCAGTATCGGGATTAACGGTTGGAAGCCCTTTGCTTTCCGGACTGTCATGGAAAAAGATGAAGATTAACAAAGCACCCAAGATACCGATAAGGGCAGCGGCTCGAAAACCCCATTGCCATCCAAAATATGAAGCTACGACGGCAGTGAGTATGTAAGTCAGTGCTTCACCTATGTTATGGCTGGTACTCCAAAAACCATAGAAACTTCCCCTTTCCTTATCGTTATACCATCGAGAAAGGGATACCACACTGGAAGGTGCTCCCATGGATTGTACCCATCCATTTACTCCCCAGCATATAGCAAAAAACATGAATACATTTGTAAAGCCCATAACCAAATTGGCTAATGCGGAAATTAAAAGTCCTACACCCATAAAACGACGAATATTACTATGGTCGGCCAAAAAGCCATTTGTAAATTTCCCAATTGCATAGCTAAAGAATAAAGCCGAACCAATAATTCCTAATTCTGATTCTGATAAAATGCCGCTGTCAACAATAGGTTTTTTTACCACATTGAGGCTCAAACGACACACATAGTATAATCCGTAGCCAATAGTGGCCGATAAAAAGACTTGCCATTTAAGACTTTTGTATTTTTTTTGATTTTCTGCCTCCGTACCTCTAGGATCGATTGGAGGTGTTTTTTTAAACTTGGATAAAATATTCACTCTTCTGTTTTAAACGTTATTCTACATACTTAAAAGAAAAGTGCAGGGTCGCTGCACTTTCATTTCAACTAACTCAAAACTAGTTTTCTGATTAACCATTCAGATTACTTATCTCTTGTTATTTAAATTCCTTAGACCTTTTGATTTCAAATATTCTAATAATTCTCTAGGTCTGTCAGTCATAATTCCGTCGGCTCCATTCTCTATTAACCAGCCCCAAGAAGCTTCAGGCCCTTGCAATAGACTTAATTCATCAGTATGGCCTGCAACCAGATTATCCCATAATGCTATATTCAATACAAATATTCCCTTTCTATTAAGTGCTGCTATTTGCTTAAAATTTTCTGAGCTTTCGGACTCAAAAGTGACTTCATAAGCAAAGGGGGAAAGCTCTTTATCGTAATCTTCCACAAATTGAACGGCATTGCCAGTATTATCGATTAAAATCGGCATATATATTATGGAGTCCATAAGGCTTCCATATTTCTGTCTCATGTATTGTACGGTCTCCCTACCCTTAAATATTGCTTGTTCGGTGGTTCCCGTTTTCTTCAATATGCGATATGCTTCCTTAACAGTTTTTCCCTCAACCTTGTCCAAGTTTACCATTATTTTATTCCTGGTAAGGTTCATTATTTCCTCTAATGTGGGTACTTGAATTTTAGACCCTCTAATTCCACAGGCATTTTTAAGTCGAAATGCCCTAATCTCATCCAAGGTGAGTTCACTAACTTTTCCACTTCCATTGGTAGTTCTGTTTACGGTTTCATCATGCATAGCAATCAAATGACCGTCCTTGGTCAATCTTACATCTATCTCCACTATGTCAACACCTAGCTCAATACATCTTTCTATTGCGGGTAGGCTATTCTCAGGAGCGTATCTCCAATCACCTCTGTGGGAAACTGCCAAAACATAGTCTTTTGATGGAGATTTTATTTGCTTTAATATTCTTGTGGTTCTATACTCTTCTAGATTATTGTCAGTTTGGGCGAAGGATAGGAATCCAAAAAGTATCATGAAGGAAACCGCGGCAATCTTTCTAATATTATTTCTCATTATATACAGTCTTTATCTATGCAAGTTTTTGCTTCTTAAATAATCCAATAGTAATTGTGGTCTATCTGTCTGTATGATATCTACATCATGGTCAATGTACCATTCGTAAATATTTGGATCCAAAGCTGCTTTTTCATCATCATGCCCTGCGTTATGTAGTGGCCAAAGTGAATTAACCCATACACTTGCACCTTTTTTTCTTATTTCATTGAAACTGCCTATAAGTTGAATCGTATCTTGAGGTATAATAAACTCAAATGCCACGGGTAAACGATGTGTTAGATAGTCATCTACAATCTGTTTTGTATTTGGTTGTGCCAGTCCTATTACTGGCATAAAATAAACTTTGTCCATATATTCTCCGAACTCAGCTTCCACTTCTTCCCTTGTTTTTACACCCTTAATAACTACTTGGTCGTTGGTGTCTGTTCTTTGAATTATTTCGAAGCATTTATCGAAAATATCATAGCTTTTATCAAGGTTCACCAATATTTTATCCTTTGCCAACAATAAAGCTTCTTCTAGGGTCGGAATTTTATGATTCGTCTCCACCCCAAGCCCATCTACTAAGTTTAAAGTTTTAAGACTATCCAACGTCCAATCCTTAACATACCCCTTTCCCTTGGTTGTACGGTCAATGGTTCTATCATGAATCACCACCAATTCGCCATCTTTCGTTTCCCTAACATCTATCTCAACCATATCCACGCCCATATCAATACAGTTTTGAATGGCCTGCAAAGAATTTTCAGGAGCATTTCGCCAATCTCCTCTATGTGCTACAACTAACACTTCCTTATTACGGGAGTTTTTTAAATTGGCTATTTTCTGCTGTATCGATATTGTTTGTGGTGAAGATTCAACAAAATCAGTTTTATCCTTGTTTTTATTATTACCACAACTTCCTAGTACAAGGATAGCTACCAAAATGTAAAAGCATTTCATATAGTAAGGCGTTCTTAATTTTATTAATAGGTCATAACTTGTTAGTGTGTATGAAAAAGGGGGATGAAATCCCCCCATTTCAAAAAAACTAACTCAAACTAACAATTGGTTACGGGGAGAACATATAAGTAGTTCTCCATTGGTATTTTGTCATTCAGTTTATCTAATATCCCGGATTTTGTGTAATGGAAGAATCTGTATCCAGTTGACTCTGGGGAATAGGAAGTATCAGCTTATTATCATCAATGGTCACGTTAATTCCTGCATTGGTAAAAAATGTATTCATGGTAGATACTGCCGTGCCATAACGTTTTAAATCGAACCAACGATGGCCCTCTCCTATGAGTTCAAAACGGCGTTCTTGCCTAATGGCTTCACGTACTTCAACTTGTGAAGTTGCAGTTGTATTGGCCAAACCTACCCTTGCGCGTATGGTATTCAACTGCGTAATAGCTTCAGACGTCTGCCCATTTTCATTGAGTGCTTCAGCATATTTCAAGATTACATCTGCATACCGTATAATGAGATGATCGCTTCCTCCGTCATCTGCCCCGGTAGGTGAAATTTCATACTTGGTAGTAAAGTAAAAAGGGTTAACCCCTGCATCAACGGCCACATAATCATTCAATCTGGTATCATTTATATCGTACGAATCAATGAAGGCTTGCGCTGGCAAATTATGCCCCTTTGCATTTGCCGTAGTACCAGACGGTCTAAATTGGGATCCTGCTGAACTGCCCTCAAGTTCTCCATCAATATTGAAACCGCTTGCAAATTGTACTTCGAACAAAATTTCGGAATTACCCTCATTTGCCACTCCAAAAATAGCTGCTGTTGTTGTTGCCAATGCATAAGCATTTGAACTGACCACAGCTTCTAAATGGGTCAAAGCACCACTATAATTACCCTGTGTCAACTGCACGTCACCCAATAAGGCTTGTGCCGCACCTTTAGCAGGCTTTCCTGATTCTTTTTCATTGGGAAGATCTTGAATGGCACTCGTTAAATCGGTTTCAATCTGTGCATATACCTGTGCTGATGGTGTACGGCCTCGGCCAAAGAAATCAAAAGGGCTTTCCGTTTCTTCTGTGACCAGGGGAACATCTCCGTAAAGACGAACCAAATTAAAGTATAACAATGCACGAACAAACTTCATTTCACCTATTCTATTGGTCTTGACAGATGTATTTTCATATTCTATGGCATCTATCCGATTCAAAACCGTATTGACCCGTAGAATACCCCTATAGGACTCTCTCCAAATATCACCAACCAAATCATTTCCGGCATTCGTCGAAAAGTCATCCAATTGTCCAAAACGACCACCATCATTGGCGGCAATTTCTTCAAAAACATCTTCTCCCGAAATTTCACCGACACCTATTAGGTCAAGACCATAAAGACCACCATTTTGTAGCTGGGCGTATACACCTTGTATCGCACTTTCTAACTCTTGCTCAGTAGTGTAAAAATTGGTTGATGCTTTTTCAGTAACTGGCCCTATATTCAATTCGTCCTCGCATGCAAAAGTTCCAAGCAAGACGATTATTAGATATATATATTTATTAAAATTCATTTTTTTTAGTTTTTTGGTTTATAATTTAGCGTTTAATCCAAGAGCAACGAAGCGCGTTAATGGACTTGAAGATTGAATCCAACCTCTTGTCAGGGCCTGTCGCCTATTACTTCTATTATCGATACCATCGGCGTTGTAGCCTCTATATTTGGTACTGTTGAAAATATTATTCCCTGTTAAATACAATCTCAGAAAATCAATTCCCAGATATTTCGTAACGTCGTCATTAAAATTGTAGCCTATTTGCATACTTCTAAGACGGAAATAATCTGCATCATATACTGAAAGGCTAGAAGCTCTAGTTAACCTACCTGCAGATGAAAAGCTGGAAAAATCAGGTCTTCTAAAAAAGCCATCAGGGTTGCGGTCAGAGAAGTAATTATCCGCATAATGTTGCGTTGGAACGAAGAAGCCTTCACCACTTTCAGCAAAGTACACCATGCGATCGGAGACCTTTCTACCTTCAATTCCCGTAAATTGTGCACTAAAATCAAAACCTTTATAATTTAAGGAAACACCAAAACCATAGGTAAAATCAGGATTGTAATCTCCAAGAGTGACCCTGTCATCCGGTGTTATTTGACCATCGCCATTGGCATCCCTAACGATATAATCACCAACTTCTGTACCAGCCAATGGAGTAACGGATGCTCCATCTATCTCCCCCTGACTACGAAAAACTCCTTGAATATCATAGGCATAGAATTCAGCAATACTACCGCCGACTTTTGTTAGAAAATCCATGCCTCCATTGTTGGCGATAATTTGTTTTTGACCTTTTCCTAGAGCCAAAACTTCATTCTGATTAGTTGTAATATTGGCATTAAAGCCTAAAGTCAAATCGCCTAAGTTGAAATTGCTGCCCCTGATTTCAAACTCAAACCCTTTGTTTTCCAATTCACCTATATTTTGAAGTGATTGAGAAAAGCCAGATTGCTGTGGTACTGGTACATCCAATAATAAATCCGTGGTTTTAGAGGAATAGTATTCCGCTGTTAGCAAAAGTTTGTTTTCTAAAAAGCCTAAATCAAGACCAAAGTTCAATGCATTATTGGTTTCCCAAGACAAATCAGGGTTAGGAGAGGTATCGGTATACGACCCTGAAACTATTTGGCCGTCAATTGTGTAATTGTCCGGAGCAATCAGAGCTATGGCACCAAAATCCCCAATTTGATTGTTTCCCGTTTGGCCCCAGCTGGCCCTAAGCTTGGTAAAACTCACAAAACTATCTTCGGGAAAGAAGTCTTCACTACTCACGGTCCAACCCGCAGATAGTGATGCAAAATTCCCATATTTCGTATTTGCACCGAAACGTGATGATCCATCCCTCCTTATAGAACCGGAAAGAGAATATTTTCCGTCATAATCATACTGCAAACGGCTAAAGTAAGATTCTAGAGCCCATTTTGATCTGGTCGCAGTAGAAGAAGGATTGGTCGCACCCGCAATGTTTCTAAGATTGTCATCAGCAAAATTATTACTCTGCAAGCGAGTATTGAAATAATTCTCTTCTTGATAACTAAAACCCAGTAAAACATCAAAAGTATGCTTGTTCACAGTTTTGTTATAGGTCAGAAGGTTCTCTGTGATAAAGTTTTCCCTTCTTGTATTGTTTTCAAAAGCTTGAGTACGATTGTTTGCTACTGGTGTTCTATAATTACCAATGTTTGACGGTGCAAAAAACTCCGTAAAAATGGTATTGTAATCACCTCCAAAAGAAGTTTTAAACTTCAAGCCGTCCCATGGCTCAACTTCCAAGTAAGTATTTCCAAAAACCCTTATGCGACGTTCGAAAAAATCGGTAAGCTTTGTTTGGGCTAACGTATTTTCGGAAATGGGCCCGTCCCAATTATCGTTATTATCATCTATTTGATTAGCAATTGCAAAAGTACCGTCCGAATTGTAAATAGGATAATACGGTTGCATTAATATAATAGAAAAACTAGGGTCGGGCTGAGCACCCACACCTAACCCATAATTGGACCACCCCGCGTTTCCGGTTGGATTGGAGTTGACCAATGAGATATTGGAATTAATACCAAAGCGAACTCGGTCACTGATTCGAGTATTGAGTTGTATATTATTGGTGTATCGTTTATAGTCTGAATCGATTATGATGTTATCTTGATTCAGGTAACCGAAAGAAATGGAATAGTCTGTTTTCTCGGAACCTCCACTTAAATTCAAATAATGGTTTTGTTGAGATGCTGATCTAAACACAGCGTCTGTCCAATCCGTATTGGTCAAGCCTGACTGTCCATCCAAGTATCCTTGCAAATAACCCGGGAACCTACCCCGTTTTCCTCCTCCGTTGGCATCTCTAGTGGCATTATCATCAGAAACACTTCTTCCTGGGCCACCAGAAACATACCCAAAGTTTCTTGAGTCCGAATCAAACAAGGCCGCATCATAGGCATCTACCAATTCAAAGTTGTCAATACGGTCTTGAAAACCATAATAGGTATCATAAGTTACCTTTAAACTTCCGCGTTTTCCTTTTTTCGTGGTAATTAGGATAACCCCATTGGACGCTCTAGACCCGTAAATAGCAGCAGATGCCGCATCTTTTAAAATATTAACGGATGCAATGTCTTGATTATTTATTGAACTAAAAGACGAGCCTTCAGAAAGCGGATTACCATCAACTACAATCAAAGGATTGGAACCAGCCGTCAGTGTACTGAGACCACGAATTTGAATTACTGAGTTATCTCCTGGATTTTTTCCATTTCCACTAATCTGCACACCTGCTACATTACCCGAAATAGCTTGCTCAAAATTGGCCGAAGAGAAATTGTTCAATGCTTCTGTATCAATCTTAGAAACAGCTCCATTGAATTTTTCCTTTGTAGTTGAACCATAACCTATGACAACGACTTCATCTAATTTAGCGGCATCTGGTTGCAATTGGATATCAATACGCGTTTGGTTGCCAATAAGAACTTCTTTGGTTGTATATCCAATATAAGAAATCTGCAAAGTTGCATTCTCGTTAAGAGGGATTATGGAAAAATTACCATCAAAATCTGTCTGTGTTCCATTGGTTGTTCCTATTTCAACAATACTTGCGCCAGGTAAAGGACCTCCATTTTCATCGGTCACCATACCTGAAACTTTGAATTCTTGCTCTTTTTTAGTATCTGATTTTATTTCTTTTATAATTATAGTATTGTTTAAACCTACGACTATATTAAAATCACCTGATGACAAAATTTGCCTTAAAAGCTTATTAGTTTTTATAGTTCCCTTCTTTAATTCTACACTTGGAAAGTCTTTAAACATATCAGATTGATAAACAAATGAATAATCTGTTTGCTTATCAATCAAGTCAAAAACTTGATCTACAGTTAGTATTTTATCCTCATCAATAACTATTTTAGAATTCTGTGAGAGAAGATCTCCTGAAGAAAAACTAAATACAGCTGTACAGAATAAGAATATAAATGTTCTCATAATGAATTTTAAGAACTGTTTCCTTTTTAAAAAACAAGAGGTTGTTAATTTAAATTCCATAAATTTGTAATGTGTTAGTTAATAAATTAATTAATACTTCTAAGGGGAAATGAAGGTTTGTTTGTCAGAAATCGGACCTTTTTTTTCCCTTTTCTTTTTCTAATTAATACTGAATCTATTATAGATCAGTTCGAGAGTTGTTTTATACCATAGTTTAATTTGTTATTAGATTAGTAAGTTATTTTAGTAATATTGTTTTATTATTTATTTCATAGTTGATACTAGTACTATTTGTGCTACCAATAATAATATCTAGAATTTCTTCAATACTTAATTTTTTATCTAAGCTTCCATTAAATGTAGTTGTTTCAAGAGATTCATTGCTAAAAACCGCTTTAACGTCATACCAATTACAATACTGATCTATACGCTCTTGGATATAACTCTGTACTTTTTCTGTGTTAGTCACTTAAACTCCTTTTGTGCATAACATTGTTTTAGACACATTAGCTAAATATTACAATATTTAGC
>CALKOP010000141.1 GCA_938091155.1 uncultured Flavobacteriales bacterium
GCAATGCAAGATGTCTTTATTCGAGTGCATCAATCCATTGATAGTTTTCAAGAAGATTCAACACTTAAGACATGGATTTATAGAATCGCGATTAACTATTGTTTAGACCGAATTAAGGCGCAGAAAGCTCAAAAGCGATTCGCGAAAATTCAATCATTATTTGGATTTAGCGAGAACTCCTCTATTGCAGTAGATTTTAATCACCCAGGAGTTAAACTGGAGGATAAGGAGGCGGTAGAATCCATAATGACTGCCATGGATTTATTGCCCACTAATCAGAAAACAGCACTGATTTTGAAGTCGTTGGAAGGTTTAACTCAAAGGGAAATAGCGGAGGTAATGAACATTGGAGAGAAAGCCGCAGAGTCGCTTCTATCTCGAGCAAAAATGAATCTTAGAAAAAAATTGAATGCTTGAAAAGGATTTGATAATGATTGTCGTCTAAAAGTGCAGAAGCATGGAAACAGACAAGTTTAATATAGATGAGATATTAGGAAAGGTACAGCGAGTGAGTACTCCACCATTCTTAATGACGAGAATTGAAAGTAGGCTAGAAGCACGGCATAAGAATGCTGTTATACCTCGGTTGGTCTTTGCAACTCTTGTTATTTTAGTGCTGGTAAATATTCTCATTATCAACTCAAATCGAGATCAAACGATGAATTCAGAATCCATGCCATTATTGGATGAAATGAACGTTAAAACGACAAACCAGTTCTATTATGAATAGCGCAAATACCTTCAAATGGACTACCATTATTATGATGGTTGTGAATGTTGCTCTTATCAGTTTTATGTTCATGAATAGACCGGGTCAACCAAGTCACCATGGACCTGAGCACAACAAACATCTTATTATTGATCGGTTGGGTTTTAATAAGCAGCAAATTCCTGAATACAACCAGTTAATCGAGGCGCATAAAACTGCTATCGCGAAGGCTGATGATGAGATCATGAAAGCTAAAAGAATGCTCTATGAATTATTGTTACGAGATGATGAAGTTGCGCGTGATAAATTGATCGACAAAGTCAACAAGGAGCAACGAAATATCGAACACGTGCATTTCAATCATTTTAAAGCTATTCAGGCACTGTGCAACCAAGATCAGAAGGCTGCATTTGAAAAGCTTTCTAAAGACTTGGGTAGAATGTTTGGAGCTGAAAATGGAATGAAATCCAAAGAACATTGAGCTTTAGGCTTACAGCGTTTTTCATACTATTCACGGGAGTAGTTTCTGCTCAGTCAAACCATGCACGGTCAGTTGAATTGAGCTTTGTTCCAACCATAAATGGGGAGAATTTAATTCTTGGTAAATCCTATTCACTTTTCAGCGACACTTTTACCATCAGCGCTTGTCGATTTTACATTAGCCAAATTCAATTTCTAAAAGATGGCGAATTTGTTTTTGCTGACCCGACATCTGCTCATTTAGTGGATTGTAGTGATGAGAGATCGACCAATATTGAGATTTTTTGCTCAAATAACATTGAATTTACACGCGCGCAATTCTTGGTCGGAATTGATAGTGCGACTAATTCAAGCGGAGCCTTAGATGGTGATTTGGATCCAACCAAAGGCATGTATTGGTCCTGGCAGAGCGGTTACATCAATATAAAGATTGAGGGTGCAAAAACATCCGAGGATAGTGAAAAAGCGGAGTTTCAATTTCATTTGGGAGGATACTTACCACCTAACCTTGCGGCACAGATAGTGAACATAGATGTAGCAAACACAGATAGTATTCAGCTAGAAGTTGATTTGGAGCAGTTTCTAAAATCAATTGATTTGAAAGCAAGGCAGCGAGTCATGTCTCCAAGCGCTGAAGCATTGATATTATCTGGCGAATTTTCAAATTCCATTCATTTAAAGAATGCCCAATAGCCTGCAGCGCATAGCACCTATTCTGATTATCGGCTTTGGACTTTTATCACTTATCCAAAGCAATGAAGATGTCAAAATTGTATATCCAAGTACTTGGCCAAAACCTGTATATGATTTTGACGAAAACCCACTCTCCAATTCAAAAATTCAACTAGGTAGAAAACTTTTTTATGATCCTATCCTGTCCAAGGATAATATGGTTTCCTGTGCTAGTTGTCACCTTTCTTACACCGCCTTTACGCATGTGGATCATGCAATAAGTCATGGCATTGGCGATAGTATTGGAATCCGAAATTCAATGACTTTGGTAAACTTGGCTTGGAGTAAACACTTCATGTGGGATGGCGCCATTAATCATATCGAAGTTCAGGCACTAGCGCCTATTAGTCATGAGGATGAAATGGGAGAGGAGGTTGGGGCTGTTTTGCTCAAATTGCAATCAGATCCGAATTATCCTGTACTGTTTGTTCAAGCTTTTGGTGATAGTGTAATATCCAGCCAAAATATGTTGAAAGCTATGGCTGAATTTCAGCTCACATTTGTTTCAGCCAACTCCAAATACGATCGTGTTTTAGCTGGTAAGGATCACTTCTCCGAACAAGAAGAGAAGGGATATCAAATTTTTCAGTCGAAATGTTCATCGTGCCATACTGAGCCATTGTTTACCAATGGTTACTTTGAGAACAACGGCCTTCCTGTCGATCCGAATTTGAATGATATGGGGAGGTTTGGCATTACAAAAAGGTCGTCAGATTCCTTGAAATTTAAGGTGCCATCGTTGCGCAACATTGAGTTCAGTCAGCCCTATATGCATGATGGTCGCTTTCTTTCATTGCACGAGGTTCTAAAGCATTATTCTGAAGGGATACATGAATCTAATACGCTGTCATCTCAATTAAAAGGTGGATTAAATCTCACAGAAGACGAGCGCTTAAATTTAATTCACTTTCTTTTGACGCTGACTGATAAAGAGTTTCTGTTTAATCCTGATTTAGCCTACCCAAGAAATAATTAATACAAGCGAAGGATTATTAACCATTCGTAGTCTAAGCACTAAAACATATCCAAACATGCATTATAAAAATACATTTCTCACCATTGCCGTTTTGGTATCTATTTCCAGTTTTTCATTCGCTCAGACCAAGCCGGCCATTGCATCTTGGTTGCAAAACAATACAGAAGTTGGTAGTTATTATATGGAAGGAAACTCGACAGTAATATCAAATGACATTTTGGTTAACGTACAATCTGTAGATTATTCTGATGATTGGGTTTATGTTACAACCAATGGAGTACCGGCATATCCAACTGGGCCGTTTTTGGATGGTAACCCATCGCAGGCGACAGCACAGTCCGCCATATTTAAAATACCATTAGATCCAGCAGAAAACACAGGAACAAAGACGGAGAGCACACCGGCCAATATTGGTTTATTTATAAACGGAGTTGCCCTTTTTGATTGGAGAGATGGAGTTGCTTGGAATCCAAATACGAGCGAGTTATGTGGTGGTCCTGGAAATCCTCCATGTCCTGGTGGAATGGGCGCAGCAATGGATTGGAATCGTGATGCTATTCCGGCTGAAAAAGCAGGTTTCGATTGCTCAAAAGGTCATCCATCTATGGGTAACTATCATCATCATCAGAATCCAAGTGCTTTTAAGCTTGACCTCGATGTGGTGTCATCCATTTGTAATTTATATGATGCTGACGGGCTCTATGCAATCGATAGCTCCAAACATTCACCTTTGATTGGCTTTGCCTATGATGGATTTCCAATTTATGGAGCCTATGGATTTATGAATACAGATGGAACCGGGGGAATTACGAGAATGAAGTCAAGTTACGATCTTCTAACAACATCGACACGAACCAATGGGCCCACGGTTGATGCCACCTACTTTACTGGATATTTCAAGGAAGATTACGCCTATTCTGCGCAAACCGGTAATGATTATTTGGATGAAAGTAACGGCCGTTTTTGTGTTACACCGGAGTATCCAGAAGGAGTTTATGCTTATTTCGCCACAGTTGATGAAAATTGGAATTCAGTTTATCCTTATGCTGTTGGTCCCGTTTTTTATGGAAATGTAGTAACCACTAATGTTAATAGCATAAGCGAAACGGTTACAAACTATACTGGAGACAGCACGGATACAACCACTGGAATTACGAGCGAAATTTCGAAGGATTTGGATGTTACCATTTTCCCGAACCCGGCAACAGATTTAATCGCAGTTCAAATGAATGGTGTGGTGAGGAATAATACAACAGTTCAGCTTATGGATTTAACGGGAAAGATTATTTCAACAACAACGATCAGAAGTGGTAGCACTATATCATACATTGATACTAAAACCTTTCAGAGTGGAAACTATATTGTAAGAGTAGGGACTAACAAAGGTTTGAAATCTGAGAACATTATCATCCAACATTAGGTTTGGTTCGGATTATAGGAAAGCATCATCACTTCAAGTGGTGATGCTTTTTTCATTTAGGGCCAATTGCATCAAAAATCCGCTGAACTATTATTTGAATAATCCTGCGTTGGTACTCGGATGAATTCAATTGATATTGATTGAATTCTGTCAACGTAATAAGTCCAATTACCAAACCAATCAATTGGTGTCGAAGTTCTTTTTGGCCATTCAAAAAGGCTTTCAAAGCCGCTCGGTACTCATCCTTTGTATTGGTGTTTAGGGTTGATTTAGCATAGAATTTATGATTCGTCACTAAGGAAGTAATCAACTCATGCTGAAACTTTATGATGGGTCGAATTGTATCGTTTTGAAAGCGTTCTTGTTCGCTTTGGGAAGTATGCTTATCTAGGTTAAGTACAGGTCTTAAATCAGTGAGTTTTCTTGTCCTTTCCATCTACGTAATACAATTGCAGATTAATAAAGTTTTGAGATAAAAAAAGCGCCTCACACAATGTGCGGGCGCTTCTTAAACAATCAGTGATGATTTAGTGCTTGTGATCAGGATCACTATGATCGTGTGGCGCTGGTGCTGGATGTTCTCCTGGTCCGCCTTGAGGCTCATGAAGTTTACGCTCACGCTCGTGAAGCTTCTCTTCTATTTTCCCAAACTCTTCTTGAGTTAATTCACCTTTTTCCATTTTTTGCATAGCAGCCTCGCGCTCTTTCATGATTGTCTCCATTCCTTCATGACGCTTCTTTTCCATATCCTCATGCGCTTTCATTTCCTCTGCAGATGGACCTGTAGATGAAGGATCAGCATGATGTGCGTTATCATGCGGAGGTGGTGCTTGTTGCTTTGTTTGAGCTTGCACTGAAGCCACGGCTATTGC
>CALKOP010000142.1 GCA_938091155.1 uncultured Flavobacteriales bacterium
TCTTTCGTTATTTTCCAATAATTCATTCAGGTGATCTAGCTTGACATGTCCCTTATCATCCACTTCTACAATGGATAATTTAATACGCCCTTGAGCCAACAATTCTTGCAAGGGATTTAGGACTGCGTGGTGCTCAATTGCAGTTGTAATAGCGTGAGTAATACCTAAATCATTTACGCTACAAAGTATAGCCATGTTGTCAGCTTCAGTTCCGCCACTCGTAAAAATGATCTCACCTGGTTCGGCATTTATATGCTCAGCCACTCTCTTTCGAGCAAGATCAATCGCAGCTCTGGTTTTACGACCAAAAGCATGAGTCGAGCTAGGATTTCCAAAATCATCCTTCATATACTTGAGCATTTCTTCAATCACTATTGGATCTAATGAAGTGGTCGCTGCACTATCGAAATATATTTTCATCACAGATTGGTTAGATAAGTTCTGTTATTTCTTTTTCGAATCTCTTTGCCAAACTATTAGCAGATTCAGTTGTACTAGACTCTGTGTAAATTCTAATAATAGGTTCAGTATTCGACTTTCTCAAATGGACCCAACCTTCTTCAAAGTCGATCTTCAATCCATCTATAGTATTTACTTCTTCGTTTGAATATTTTTCCTGCATCTTTCGTATTAAATCATCAGGCACCATTCCTGGCTTCAGTTGCACTTTGTTTTTAGCCATTTCATAGTTTGGATAGCCGGCTCTCATCTCAGACATTGTTTGTCCTGAATTCACAAAGTGCGAAAGGAAAAGAGCAATACCAGCTAACGAATCACGCCCGTAATGCAGATCTGGAACAATTATTCCGCCATTACCTTCTCCACCAATTACAGCACCTACTTCCTTCATCTTTTCTACCACATTCACCTCGCCCACTGCACTGGCATAGTGCTCGGCACCTGCCGATCTGGTTATATCTGTTAGCGCTCTCGAAGATGATAGGTTACTCACTGTATCGCCTTTCTGAACCTTCATATAATAGTCCGCTATTGCGACTAAGGTATACTCCTCCCCAAACATTTCACCATCCTCACATATTAGGGCTAACCTATCAACATCCGGATCCACAACAATACCAAGGTCACATCCCTTGTTTTTTACAACGGAACAAATTTCCGTGAGATTTTCTTTAAGAGGTTCTGGATTATGCGCAAAGAATCCAGATACATCGCCATTGATAATTTCGACCTGTTTTACTCCGAGAGCTTCCAAAAGAACAGGAATAGCTATCCCTCCGGTCGAGTTTACTGGATCAATGGCTACTTTGAGGTTTGCCTTAGAAATGGCAGATTTATCCACATGCCTATATTCCAATATTTGATCGACATGTTTCTGAATCCAAGAGTCATCCTTAACATAACTTCCAGCTTCGTTTACAGAGGCAAAGTTGAAATCACCCTTTTCTATTGCCGCTAAAAGGATTGCTCCCTCTTCACCAGAAATGAATTCGCCTTTAGCATTTAATAACTTGAGAGCATTCCACTCAATTGGGTTGTGGCTTGCGGTAAGAATGATGCCGCCATCAGCATTTAAACCGGGCACTGCTACCTCAACCGTTGGTGTAGTGCTTAGGCCCAAATCCACAACATGAACACCGCTGGCGATCAAGGTTGAAGAAACCAAATCAGACAGCCAACCACCCGAAGGCCGAGCATCGCGACCGATCACAACCGTAGGATCGTTTTTATTTGATGTATTCTTTATAAACTGTGCGAAGGCCGATGCAAAATTAACTGCATCAATTGGTGTTAAATTTTCACCTGGCTTTCCGCCTATGGTACCTCTTGTACCTGAAATTGAAGAGATTAGAGTCATATTCTTTTTGAAGATTGGCAAAGATAGATGTTCCATTGTTGAAGTACCTATCCAATTACCAGTCTAACGAATAAATTCGAGTCTGAAAGTCAGCTATTATTACAAACTTTGCGTTTATGTTGAGATACATGTTAATAAAGGAATTCTCATTTCAGGATAATCGGGTTGCCAAAAATTAAATTTGTTCAAACTGCGCTAGCATGGATAATGTAGGAGACAACTTCTTTCAAAATAAGCTCAGTGTACTTGTGGTTCGGTTTGAAAAAATGATCGCGGAAGGCACCCTACTCTATTATGATGTTGATGATTTAGAAGATCTTCTAGAACATTATATAATTCAGCATAAACTTGAGTTTGCCCAGCATGTTGTAAATACGGCAAAATCCCAATATCCGAGTAACCAACAGCTGGCTATTAAGGAGGCTGAATTACTATCGCTCACAGAAAAATATGTCGAGGCACTCGATCTGCTCAATTCAATAGCTATTCTAGAAAACTCAAATCCAGATTTTCACATTGTAAAGGCTGCAATTTTAGGCCAATGTGCCTTACACGATGAGGCTATTAGTTCTTTGCAACAGGCGCTGACATGCTCATCTGACGAGGATGATATGATATACATGAATCTAGCTGTTGAATATCAAAATGTAGAAAACTATCCTGAAGCAATTAAGTACCTGAAAAAAGTACTTGATGTCGATCCGAATAATGAAGACGCTTTATATGAATTAGCATATTGCTATGAATTAGCAAAAAACCCTCAAGATGGCATAGACACTTTCAACAAGCTAATCGATCGGGCACCTTATAATGAACATGCATGGTTTAATCTAGGAGCCAGCTATCAAGCTATTGGCTTTTATGAAAAGGCGCTCGTAGCATTCGACTATGTAATTATTATTGATGAAAAGTTTCATGCTGCTTATTTCAACAAAGCGAATGTGTTAGTTCAACTCGAGAAATATCGAGAGGCAATCGATTTGTACAAAAAAGCTTTGGATTTCGAAATTCTTGACTCATTGATCTATTTCTACATTGGTGATTGCTATGATCATTTAGAAGAACATCGACAGGCGTTGACATACTTCCAAAAAGCCGTAAAAAAGGATAAAACCATGGCCGAAGCTTGGCTTGGCGCAAGTAGTTCTTTAGATGTGTTAGGAAGAGAACTTGAAGCTCTAGAATATGCAAAAAAGGCAATTGCCACAGACTCAGATAACGGTGA
>CALKOP010000143.1 GCA_938091155.1 uncultured Flavobacteriales bacterium
ATCCATTTGGTTTGTATTGGGATCGTTTTTTGTGCTCAACATCGTCACAACCTTGCTTCACTGGTGCTAGCACTTGGGCACCGCCACCGATCGCGAAAGCAACACCTATTGGTTTCCCCTGAGAATGGGAATCATGAGGCGCATCACCATCATGCGCATCCTTCGTGGGTAACATTGTCTATTGGTTTGTTCTATCGCAAGCGCCAAACCAATCCGCTCAAAGCGCTTTGTGGAGTTTTGTTTGATAAGGATTTTGCCCACTATCGAACAGATTAATATCCAATACTCAAGCTCAATACTCAATTCTCAAGATTCAATTATTTTCGTAGCATGTCAGTCTGAGCTTATGCTGCAAGCAGAAAGGTCGAAGACAGAATGCGGGATTCGTAACTTTTCGAGGGTTTAATTATTGCTCAGAACTGAGTTTCAAGGAATATCCAACACCGAATACTGAATATCCAATTTCGAAGTATAGTGAAATGGACAGCTGTTCGTTGTCCTATATCCGGAATTGCTGAACAAAAGCTTAAGCTGCTTTAGCTTGTGATGCAGCGATACTTTTTACAAAGATTCGAATGAGTTGGTCTGATTCATCAATGAGCTTTGCCACCATTTCATGATTCACGTATGGACGTTTTTCAAGAATCCGCAAGGTGACATGAGCTTCGCGCAATTCCTTCAGACATATTTTTTTTATACAAAAAATCCCGTTTGGATTCTGCTGCTTGTGCTTCTCCATAATTCAAGGCGGGAGATGTGCATGAGCGAAGTAACTGTCCCGTCAACACTTTTACAGCATAGCGTTGGGGTTGAACCTCGGTGAAGGAGATTACATTATTGGTAAACTCAATGAGTCGGTTTTCTAAATCGTATTTCATCTTTATTTATTTCGGTGTTTAACATTGGATATTCGCTATTCGAAATTCAAAAAGCTCCTCATACCTCGGTGCCTGGAGCTTTTCAAATTCGTCTATGAGGAGATTTTTGCCTAGGCTGCTTCTTTCTTGCCTAGCATCACCAATTCATTCACCACCACCTCGGTGATGTATCGCTTAACACCTTCTTTGGTTTCCCAGCTGCGGTTCACCAGCTTACCTTCTACACACACCTCTTGGCCTTTCTTCAGGTACTTCTCAGCAATCTCAGCTGTCTTGCCCCGCATGATGATGTTGTGCCACTGTGTGTCTTCTATTTTCTCGCCCTTAGCGTTGTAATACACTTCGTTGGTTGCGATGCTCACTTTGGCCATTTTTCTGTCTCCATCAAAAGTCTTTACTTCTGGGTTCATTCCTAAGTGTCCGATCAACTGTACTCTGTTTCTTAATGCGTTCATGATGTTTGGTTTTTAAAATTGATTTAAACGGTTTATTACCGCGCTTTTTGTGATGTGTGTTGTTCCGCAGCTGCTGTTGTAGCATCCGTCTCATGTATTCATTCGCCTTTGGCTTTCTTATTACTTCTACTGACTTGCTCTCTGGCTTATCTACTGCGCAACACTATCACTGAAAGAACGATGGGACAAATGAATGGCGACTTCCAAACCCGACTCGGTTTTTACACGCTTAATATCGATAGCAACTGTTTGTAAACGGTTGTTTAAATTTCGTTTTCATTAGGAAGGGGTATTGTAAAAACTTAAAAAACACGTAATTATGTTACACAGGAAGCTCGAATAACTATGTGTTTGTGTAATTGCATTTGAAACAATTTGGTGACTTTATTAGCTTTATACCCGGATAAATTATTTGATAAGACGTTATCTAAGAATGAAGAAGATAGAAGTTTTTGCGTTTAGAAATAAATGCACAGGGCGTTACATATAATTATTGCTTCATGTGGAATACGTGCCAGTCGAACGAACAGCACATTGGGTTTTTTAACCATTTGAATCTGCAAGTGATCGATAGCGATCTACCTGAAATAATTGTCCACACTATAAAAGACAAGTATGTGAATAGTGTTGTTCGAATGAATGATGTGATTGAAAAACAGAGGATTGAAAACCCTATGAAATATGACCTTAGCCAAGGACATAAATTTTATGAGTATCGATTGGTGAATTTCTTAGTCGAAGCAGCTCTAGGTATGACCTCAAAATCAGTATGGTCAGGGAAATATGATATAGTAGGAAGCATAATTATTATAAAACCAAATGCTGAAATACTCTGCTATCATCTAATCGATTTTAATAAGTTCAAACTGAATTTTCAAATAAAAGCATAGAAATTTTTCATTCTGAATTACAGCATGGCGGTGAGAATAGAAAAGCGTTAAAGCACAAGAATTGCTTTAAAGACAGAACATCTGCGACACCTTTTTTATTGAAATATTTTAGTTGCCAAGCCCCAAAAACCCGTCAAAGAATTTTTGAGATACATTTAATTCATGCACATTGCGGCCCTATTTAGAGCTGTAGACTATGGAAGACAAAAACGTGCTGAGTTATATCAAAGACGTACTGGAAAACATGCCCATGGCATGGTTCGATTTAACGACATATCGACTAGATATTTATGATGAGAAATTGGCCAAAACTGAGTTTATAGAGCAGTTTGAAACCTTATACCTTGCCAATGACGCAACGGCAGCATCACTCAGTGCCTTACCTACGGCTTATGACTACATCCGTTTGGGGCATCCGCTTTCATGCATCCTCGAGTGGCTCATCGGAAACCTAAATGACTTGAAAGCAAATAATGTAATCAGCTTTTCATCCAGGACGATTCCCATTTTGGCCATTCTCAGAAAGAACTTATTAGACAATAAAAACACGCAAATCCTTTACGCAGGTGAGTTGCCATCATGTTTTGATGCTGA
>CALKOP010000144.1 GCA_938091155.1 uncultured Flavobacteriales bacterium
GCTGTTAGGTAACCTCGGATTGCGAGCGTATAAAGGATCAAGACCACTAGAAGAAATAAAAGTCTTGTGGTTGACGTTTATAAATCGGAAAATACCAGCGAAATAACACACTAGCAAATACATCCACTCTTTGCCGTGGGTCACTGATTCCAGTATCAAAATTGATCGTTCTTCTGTTTTGAGTAAACCCTTGACTAAATTCAATACCCAAATAATAGTTGATTAGCTTAAAGTTGCTAAAATGTGAATACCCAATGGCCTGAGAAAGCAGAAGTCCATTACTTAGCCTATCATATCCTTTACTATAATCACCCAATAATTGAGGTGCCTTTTGAGTGGCTTCGGTAATTTTAATTTTATGTTGTATAAATCCTGCTCCAAGGTTTATCTGTACTCCTGAATTAACATTGGCCTTGCCGATAGAAAATATTTTACCAACACGTCCATAAATTAAGAATCCTCGTTCACTCAGAAAAACATCGACAGGCTCTCCCTCCCTACTTATTAGATAATTTTGAGAGGTTAAAATGGGCTTTAGAATTGTATCTTCTTTCACCTGATTGCCAAACAAAAAACCATAATTTACATCAAATGTCCAGTTTAATCTTGTTTTATACATGAGCTGAGCTCCAACTAATCCGCCATAGCCAAATCTTTCAGCCATGTCAGCAAAAGGGTGTTGCATTCCAATATTTGCCCCAAGAGAAACAAAGGACAATGTTGAATCCCTCACGTTACGCTGTGCGTGAAGATCCGTCAGAGACATAACTGTAAAAAGCCCGATAAATATTAGGTTTTTCATATATACGAAAGTAAAAAAGCAAGCCACGTCAACTCATTAGATTTAGGCTATGGGCAATAGAGTCAATGTTGAGCAAGAGACTTGGATAAAAAGATATCTTTGCCCCTTATTTTTTACTGGATGAAACCCATTCAACTTGTTGATTTACGAACTCAATATCTTGACATTAAGCAAGATGTAGATAAGGCAATCTTAGATGTCTTAGATAGCACATCCTTTATTGGAGGAGAAAATGTTCAGGCACTAAGCTTGGAACTACAGGCCTATTTAGGTATTAGGCATGTTATACCTTGTGCAAACGGCACAGATGCGCTACAAATTGCCCTTATGGCAGTTGGTTGTAAACCTGGCGATGAAATTCTTACGCCAAGTTTTACATACATAGCTACTTGTGAGGTTATTGCGCTCTTAGGCCTTAAGCCTGTTTTTGTTGAGGTCGATCCTGATTTTTTCACAATAGATATTGATGATGCTCGGTCAAAAATTACGAGTAAAACCAAGGCTATTGTGCCTGTTCACTTATATGGACAATGTGCAAATATGGATCAAGTAATGAGTCTCTCGAAAGAATTTGATTTAAAAGTCATTGAGGATACCGCTCAAGCTATAGGTTCGAAACATACAGGTGAAGATGGTGTGAAGTCAGCCGGAGGGATTGGCGATATCGGTACCACTTCGTTTTTTCCTTCAAAAAACCTAGGCTGTTATGGAGATGGTGGTGCCATCTTCACGAACAATGATGAACTGGCTGTTTCACTGAAACGGATAGCAAATCACGGTCAGACAAAACGATATTATCATGACTATATTGGAGTTAACTCAAGGTTAGATAATATCCAAGCAGCGGTTTTAAGAATTAAGCTCAAGCGGCTCAATACATATGCAAAAAACCGACAAGAGGCTGCTAACTTTTATAATGATGCATTTGCTTCATTTACACAAATTGAAACTCCCAAGATTTCACCTTGGTCAACTCATGTCTATCATCAATATACGATGAAACTAAACGATATAGATCGAAATCAATTACAGGAGTATTTATCAAGTGCCGCAATTCCATCCAACATTTATTACCCAGTTCCTGCCCATAGACAAAAGGGGTATCAAGAGTTTTTCGCTGGAAAAGCGGAATTGAGCATCACGGATGATTTATCGGCAAGGGTATTATCGCTTCCAATTCACACCGAAATGGAACAAGCTCAACTCAAACATATTACAAGTACTTTAATTGAGTTTATAGAGAAATGAATATTGCTGTAGTAGGAACAGGATATGTAGGCCTTGTAACAGGCACATGCTTAGCAGAAATGGGTAATCATGTTGTTTGCATTGACATAGATGAAAACAAAGTAAATAAGATGCGAAATGGCATCATCCCTATTTATGAACCACATCTCGATAATCTATTCGAGAGAAATATCAAACAAGGGAGACTTGTTTTTTCAACTGACATCCAAGATGCAATCGATCACGCAAATGTTGTTTTCCTTGCTTTACCCACGCCTCCTGGTGAAGACGGAAGCGCTGACTTAAAATATATTCTAGGAGTTGCCGATGACCTTGGAAAACGCTTAAAGAAATACACAATAGTCATTGATAAAAGCACAGTTCCTGTTGGTACCGCGGATAGAGTAAGAGAGGCGATAGCATCAAACTTCAATGGTGAATTTGATGTTGTTTCTAATCCTGAATTCCTCCGGGAAGGATTTGCTGTAGATGATTTCATGAAACCTGACAGGATTGTAATCGGAACAAATTCAGAGCGAGCTCAAGTATTACTTGACGAACTCTTCAAACCGTTCGTTCGTCAAGGCAATCCAATTCTATTCATGGATGAAAAGTCTGCGGAAATGACAAAATATGCGGCTAATTCCTTTCTAGCAACAAAAATCACCTTCATGAATGAGATGGCCAACCTTTGCGAAAAGGTAGGCGCAGATGTTGACGCTGTTCGAATAGGTATTGGAAGTGATACCAGAATTGGAAACAGGTTTTTATTCCCGGGAATTGGCTATGGAGGAAGCTGCTTTCCAAAAGATGTACAAGCATTAGTAAAAACCGCTCAAGAATACGGATCTGACATTCAAATTCTAGATGCTGTAATGAAGGTAAATGAAAAGCAAAAGACAGTGCTAGCACATGCTATTTTGGACTACTTTGATGGGGATTTAAAAGGAAAGCGCATCGCCATGTGGGGGTTGGCCTTTAAGCCAGATACGGATGATATTCGCGAAGCGCCATCAATTTACATGATTGAGAAGCTGATAGAACAAGGAGCTAGTGTGAGAGCATATGATCCTGAGGCAATGTCCAATATTCAGGAACAAATAGGAAGCAAAATAGAGTATGCCAGCGACCCCTATGACGCCTTAAATAATGCAGATGCATTAGTCATTTGCACAGAGTGGTCAGTATTTAGAACTCCCGATTTCGATGATGTGGCGAATAGGCTTAATTCAAAAGTGATCTTTGACGGACGGAACCTATATAGCCCTGAGAAAATGAAGGATTTGGAGTTTTTTTATAAAAGTATTGGTAGGAAAACAATAGGATAAATGAAGTCAATTCTTGTAACAGGTGCAGCGGGTTTTTTAGGATCTCACTTATGTGATAGATTTATCTCAGAAGGATGGCAGGTAATTGGGATGGATAATCTAATTACAGGAGACCTGAAAAATATTGAGCATTTATTTTCACACAAGAACTTCAGGTTTTACAACCACGATGTGAGCACGTTTGTTCATGTACCTGGAAAACTAGACTATATTTTGCATTTTGCTTCGCCAGCAAGTCCTATTGACTATTTAAAAATTCCAATTCAAACGCTAAAAGTATCGTCTTTAGGAACCCACAACATGTTGGGACTTGCGAGAGTAAAAAAGGCTAGAATTCTTGTTGCTTCAACATCTGAAATATATGGTGATCCGAATGTTCACCCTCAGAATGAAGAATATTGGGGTAATGTAAATCCAGTTGGCCCAAGAGGTGTATATGATGAAGCCAAACGATTCCAAGAGGCAATTACGATGGCATATCATCGTGTCCATAATCTCGAAACGAGAATCGTAAGGATATTCAATACTTATGGACCTAGAATGAGATTAAATGATGGCCGTGTATTACCTGCATTCCTCGGTCAGGCATTAAGAGGTGAAGACCTCACGATATTTGGAAATGGAATGCAAACCCGTTCTTTTTGTTACGTTGATGATCTCATTGAAGGTGTTTTCAGACTATTATTAAGCGACTATTCAATGCCTGTGAACATTGGAAATCCAGATGAAATTACGATAATGGATTTCGCGAATGAAATTATAAAGCTCACAGGAACTGACCAGAAAATCATTCATAAGGAGTTACCTGAAGGGGACCCCGCCATGCGCAGACCAGATATAAGCAAGGCTCAACAGATTTTAGATTGGGAGCCGAAAATTAGTCGAAGCGAAGGATTAAAAATTACATACCAATATTTTCAGAGCCTAAACAAGGACGACCTTTATAAAAAAGAACATAAATCTTTTGACGCATTTTTTAGATAATGACATCATACTTTGCACATGAAACGGCCGTAATTGACGATGGTTGCTCAATTGGGGAAGGAACCAAAATCTGGCATTTTAGCCATATAATGGAGAATTGCATCATTGGTGAAAATTGCAATGTTGGACAAAACTGTGTCGTATCTCCATCTGTTGTATTAGGCAAGAATGTAAAAGTTCAGAATAATGTTTCTATTTATTCAGGTGTTACATGTGAAGACGATGTATTTCTTGGTCCTAGTATGGTTTTTACAAATGTTACAAACCCAAGAAGCGGTGTTAACCGTAGAGGCCAATACACTGAGACAATAGTTAAACGAGGTGCCTCAATCGGTGCTAACGCCACCATAGTGTGCGGGCATAACATTGGTGAGTTCGCGTTTATTGGAGCCGGCACAGTTATTACGAAAGAGGTTCCAAACTACGCTCTTATTGTGGGAAACCCTGGACGACAAATTGGATGGATGAGCGAGTATGGTCATCGTTTAGATTTTAATGATGAAGGAAATGCTGTATGCCCAGAATCTCAAGATCGATATACTTTAATGAATAACTCAGTTAGAAAAACAGATTTGAAATGAGTAATCTATACGAAAGGATAATAAAGAAAGAAGCGAAAATCGGTGTAATAGGATTGGGCTATGTAGGACTTCCCATTGCATTAGCATTTGCTAAAAAGGTATCCGTAGTTGGTTTTGACATTAACGAAGCCAGAGTGCAGTTAATGCAAAATGGTAAAGATCCTAGTGACGAACTGGAAGCTTCAGATTTTAAAAATAGTGATATCACTTTTACGGCTAATCTTGAGGATTTAAAACAAGTTGAGTTTTTTATAGTAGCAGTACCGACACCAATTGATGATCATAACAAACCAGATTTGAGACCGTTGATTGGGTCCTCAACAACCGTTGGTAGGTCACTTTCAAAAGGCAATTATGTTGTTTATGAATCAACCGTTTATCCTGGTTGTACTGAAGAAGACTGTATTCCAATTCTCGAAGAGCAATCTGGATTAAAATATATTCAAGACTTTAAGGTGGGCTACTCGCCAGAAAGAATTAACCCCGGAGATAAAGAGCATACAATTACTAAAATTCTCAAAGTAGTCTCTGGCTGTGATGATGAGTCCTTAGACATTATTTCGAAAGTGTATGAAATAATCGTAGAACCTGGTGTTCATAAGGCATCCTCCATTAAGGTGGCTGAAGCTGCGAAAATTATCGAGAACACGCAACGAGATGTTAATATTGCATTGATCAATGAGTTGTCAATCATTTTTAATCGACTCGGCATCAATACATATGAAGTTTTGGAGGCTGCAGGCACTAAATGGAATTTTCTGAAATTCTTCCCTGGTCTAGTCGGTGGACACTGTATAGGTGTCGATCCTTACTATCTTACATATAAAGCCGAAGAACTTGGGTACCATGCTAGGATTATTAATTCTGGTAGATATGTGAATGATTCTATGGGTTATTATGTAGCAAAACAAACAGTAAAGAAGATTCTAGCTCAAGGCAAAAATGTTGCTGGAGCAAAAGTTTTGGTAATGGGAGCTACTTTTAAAGAAAACGTAAGCGATATTAGAAACTCTAAAGTCTCTGATGTTGTGAAAGAACTTCGTTCCTTTATGGTAGATGTTGAAATTACGGATCCTTATGCGGATAGTGATGAACTTAAAGAAGAATATGGTTTTGGTTTATCTGAAATAACACCCAACACCTATGATGCAATAATAGTGGCTGTAAACCATGACAAGTATGTTTCGATGCATGAGATTGATTTCAGAAATTTATTTAATGACGAAAAAGGCATCTTGGTCGATATCAAGGGTATTTATCGAAACAATAAATTCAATCTAAACTACTGGAGTCTTTAATTGAATGATCTCTGGACTTAATAAGACCAGAGATCATGTTCAAACTCTAGCAAGTTTCTTTGAATTCGATCCGACTCTAAAATCGCATTTTCCCCTTTGGCATATTGCATTATATATCGATCATAAACATTTGATTCCTTTATAATCAAACTCTCGAATTTACGCTTGTTGAATAAATCATGAAAGGTCATTGACACCTCAGCGGCATTATTAACATCGTACACTGGCCACTCTAACATTCTGTACCTTAATTGATTATAAGGAATCCAAAACAGTTTCTTATAACCTCTAAATTCCCCAGTTTCCTCATCTCGCACCTGAACCAAAGGACAAATTCCAATAATCCTCACCTCCATCACAGAACGTTCCTTATCAAAAAACCAATCCTCTTTCAACTCATACATTAGGACATCACTTGTTTCAATAGGATCAATGAACGAAACCACGGTATCAAGTAATGTGTAAGGATCCATTGTTTTAGCATTTTCCATTGGATTCAAAATGGAATCCAATTGCTCGGTAGAAAACTTCGTATGGAACATATCATCCGTGCCTAAACAGCCAGGATCAGATACAGCTAAGTCGCCACTTAAGACAGAACCCCTTAAACTTTCAAAAAACGATGCATATCCATTCGACTTTTGCCCTGAAAAGTATAATGGATGGTTCAACTTTTGCCTCAAATCAATTTTCCTCCAGACTTTTTTCGTCCACATTAAGTCAGCTTGCCTCACATGATCCTGTTCAACTTGAATTCTTGGATCCACAACATTCTATCCATTTACAAATAGAGGAAATATGAATAGTACAAAGACAAAAACAACAGTGGTACTTTTAATGACATTCATAATACTACAACGCAATCGTCTTCCATCCTATTGTCGCGATTCATCGAATAAGCGAAAAGCTTGAACGAAAAAAAAGAGGCCATCTTGGCCTCTTTCTCTTAAAATATTTTGGCAACTTAATAGCTCCAAAGATCATGCTCCATTATAAAAATTGTGTGTTTCAGGTCTTCAGCTTCTAATAAAGCATCTAGTCCCTTTTTATACTGATCAATTGATCGGTTATAAACGTTCGACATTTTTATAATGTAAGATCCGAATTGACGCTTCCAGAAGACATCTTCATATGTCCTGCGCTCCACATCATTACCTCTATTGAAAATCTCAGATTTCACAAAAACGAACCTTGCTTCAGGATAATAAATCCAGAATAGCTTTTTCAAACCTCTAAACTCACCACTGAGTTCATCCTTTTTCGCAAGCATAGGACAAATTCCAATTATCCTAACTTCCATTACTGATCGTTGCCTATCAAAAAACCATTCTTCTTTGATTTCATACCACTTTACATCGGTCGACTTCACATCCATCGGAACCAACTGCTTCTCCATTTCACCCGTAAGCAGGTTTTCACTGTAAACGGTATCGACCTTTGACAAAAGACCTCGAACTTCATCAGGGGTCATTCTTTTAGTGAACATATCATCATCACCTAACGGTCCTGGATCATATGCGGTAAGTGTCCCGTCATTTAAGATTGATTCCTTAATCACATCAAACAATGACTTTCTTCCTTGTTCTGGTTTTTCTGGAAAGTAAAAAGGATGATTTATTTTTTCTCTTAAATCTACCCTTCGCCAAGCACGTCTGAGCCACATTACATCCGCCTCTCGCAAATGAGAATAAGGAATCACCCTACGTTCTAATGTATGCTCTGGTTGATAAATTCCATCCAATACATTCTGTGCAGATATATCCTGTACAAATGCAACGGTTGAAAAAATGACGACCGACAAGACTATTTTAATGTATCTCATAACGTTTTCGTTTTATATGACTTTTAGAGCTATTGTACCTAGATCTCTTATCGTGCCATCTGGCCCCTTGGCCTTAATTTTTTCGATATAAATCTTCTGACCAGATTTTAACTCAGCAATAATCTTCTTTGAATTTGGCGAAAGAGCTGGTCCTCTACAGGGCTGTTCAACAACATTACCTCTAACAGTTGCTGAAACCTGATAACTAATTATATCAAACCTCAAATCAAATTCAAAATTTTCCATCTTGGCAATTACACCAGCGGCAGCAAGAAGATTCTTTCTTGGAATATTATCAGAACCACTTTTACCCCCAAAAAATGGCTTTGGATCTGGTACATTCTTCACACGGAATTCTTTCTTTCCAAAATTCGTGTTTTTCCCATTAATATCTGCACTTACACTAATGATGCATGTCTGGCCTTTGCCTGGCCTAACCTTAAAGCCACCATTACTGCCAGATTTAGAACCATTCGACATAGCAACCTTTAAAGCATCCGTTGGTACCCCTGGCACCGATACTTCAACTGGATTATCCAATCCGCGATAAAACACATTCATTGCCGTTGGTGACACAACCAAAGCTGGTTTTGCAACAGTATAGGTTTGCTTTGGAACATTATAACTTCTCCATCCACCATCAGGACCTTTAATCTGAATAATCCCTCCCCATTCTTGAAGACCTTCCGCTGAAGCAGGCACAGTGTAACGAGCCATTCCATCTTCAATCCGAATATTACTTGAGTCAAGCGTTTCAAAGTCCAATTCAGCAGAATCATTTCCACTACTGTAATTAGTATTCACTCTAAATCTTGGTTTTTGCGTCTTGCTAAAAGCAGCCACAAATACATCTGCTCTAAAGCTATCCCCTTGTAAAACATAATTTGACTGTGGAATAACCTTTGCTGCTAGTGTATCAAACTTAAAGTCATCCGCGCTAACATTTCTATACAATGCTTTTACAATATCTGCTTCGGCATTACGAATATCTGCCTGAATTTTTGACAAATTTGTCACTACAGCAGCCAATGGAAGATGATAGAAATTAGCCAAAATCCATGTCTCAGATTGACCGCTTCCGTTGATAAACTCTCCATCTGTATCCAGTCCAAGTCCCATTGCGGCTCTTTCCTCTTCATCATCAATTAGGAACAACATTTCTTGTTGAAAGTTGTCAATCTTACCCTTCAATTCCATTGCCGTCCATTCGCCATCTTTTGGCGTTGCTGGTTCTGACCCAATCATAGTCCCGGTTGGAATATCGTAATTATCCTTCATTTCAACGTTCTTCAATAAGAATAACGAGTCTGCTTCCATTTCCTCCACACTTTTCTTACCGCTTGTAACCGCAACAAGGTGTCTTTTTAACTCCTCAATATGCAAGTACACTTCATCAGCAAGCCCTTTGGCTCTTTTTGCCTTGGTATAATACTTACCGACCTTTAGTGGATCATTAGCATTTGCCGATTCAAACTGCGCATAAGCAATGTCATTTTTCGCCATGAAATTATTATTCGTAGTTTCCAGTCCTTCGTTAATTACAACGAAAGCATCCAGAATATCCTTGGATACGTTCATCGCCAAAAGAGCGGTGAGCACCAAATACATCATACCAATCATCTTTTGACGACCTGTTTCTTTTCCTCCTGCCATTCTATTATAGCTTTATTCTATTTATAAGTTGAATTAACCATTGGAATTCCCACCACCTACATTCATGGCTGCTAGCATATTTCCATAAACTCTATTAAGAGCTGATAGGTTATTAGAAAGCTCAGAAATATTCTCTTTGAAGTTCTTGGTATCCTGCACAGTTGCCTGTAAATTCTCCATTAACTCAGTCGCTCCAGCTTGGAATTGCTTAGTAGACTCTGCTTGTTCCTTACTTCCTTGAAGCTGCATATCATAAACAGAATTCAACTCAGTAAGCTTAGCCGAAACAGCTTTCAGCTCTCTCGCGTAATTATTTCCGTCTTCAGCACTCAAGGAAATACTAGTCAAACTTTCAGAAGCTCGCGAATAATTTTCCGCTAGAGTATTCACATTAGTTGCAGCATTTTTCACACTATCAACGTATTCGCTAGTAGCAACAGAGGCATCAGTAATATTTGACATTTTACTGGCATTATCGCTTAGCGAGCGTAATCCAAGACCTAAGCTTTCAATTAATTCAGGACCAATCTTAGCCTCTTCAAGTAAATTATCTAACTGTTCTGTGATAGGCAATTCTTCTTTCGAATCAGATGATGTCGCTTCTAAGTTAAGATCTTCTTCATCAGATTCCTCGTGCTCCGCTAATTCAGGATATACTAATTCCCACTTTGGATCTGCATGTAAGGGCTCGAAAGCTGAGAAAAAGAAGATAATAGCTTCAATACTCAAACCACCTACCAACATGGCACTAGCACCTGGCCAGTGCTGTATCTTAAACATTGCACCTATAATAACAATTGCTGCACCAATACCGTACAACTTTGCCATGAATTTCTTCCAACTTGTACTACCTGGTCTGAAACCTTTTACTTCATCTGACATATTCGAAACTAATTAGGGATTAAATTTATTTTTTTTTTTGATTTTGACCGAATTATATATCGTCACCCTTGGCTCTTCCCAAGTATGACATTACTGACCTAAAGCCTATATAACTTTTCGCAGTATCTTGGTACTCGTAAGTTCTAGTGCCAGTTTGCAAATAGTAACTGATATCTTTCCAGCTACCACCACGAATCACTTTCCTTTTCAAAACGGGTGGATCATCTTCATCGGCTTCGTAGACATAATCCATATTTAAATCGTGGGCGAAATCATATGATGACTCATCATACGCATTACTAGTCCATTCGGCCACATTTCCCGACATACAATACAATCCATAATCATTCGGAGAGTATGATGAAACCGGCACTGTGTGAAATCCACCGTCATCAATATAATTTCCACGCATTGGCTTGAAATTAGCCAAGAAACACCCTCTGGTATTCCGAATATATGGCCCACCCCAAGGAAACGGAGCCAAGTCCAATCCGCCTCTTGCAGCATATTCCCATTCCGATTCTGTAGGTAACCTAAAATCCTGAACACGCACACCACCAATCTTGAGTAGATAGTTATTTAAAAGATCAGTTCTCCAAATACAGAATGCTCGTGCTTGTTTCCAAGTAACACCAACTACTGGATAATCATCAAATGCTGGATGACTAAAATACATTTTGGTCATCGGTTCATTAAATGAGTATGTGAAGTCATGCACCCATACTAAGGTGTCTGGATATACATTGATCACATCTCTTTTAATAAAAACAGCCCTATCAGTCATGCCTCGCTGACGCAAAGGGGCACCAGGCCCACCCTTACGAGCGGCATCTCGGTAATCAATCCAGAAATATTCGTAATCAAGCTTTCGACCATCCATTTCTCTACGTCCTTTAAACCTCTCGAATTCTGGATAATACATAACCTCTAAGGCCTCTCGCTCCTCTGGCTCTGACCATTCAATTCTTGAATTCCAGTTGATATGTGGCGTATTATAGTCTTGATCGTAACGATCGACCATAAACAGATGCTCTTCATCTACTTCTTCTCCAATAATTCGGTGAGCGATGGAGTCACGAACCCAATGAACGAATTGTCGATACTCATTATTAGTAATTTCTGTTTCGTCCATATAAAACGCTTGCACAGAAACAGTTTTTGATTTTGCTGTGCTAGCATAAGGAACATCCTGATCGCTTGGCCCCATGTTGTATGAGCCCATTGGTAAATAGAGCATACCATATGGATCCGGCTGATACCATTGGATTCGGTTCTGGACACCAACCAATTGGCCGCTACCGGAGTTACCGCAACTGCTAAGCAAAATGGGCAGGCCAACGAAAGCTAGAGCCGATAGTTTAAGCAAGTTTTTCATATTTCCTCCTCTTTAATTTGTCTGTCTTTGGGGTCTCTCTAATGAGAAAAGTTGTCAAAAGTAAGTGATTCTTATAGGAATCGGACCGTTTTATGTTTTTGGACTGGTGGTGGAGTCTTGAGTTTCAGGCAGTATTGCACAAAAAACTCATGCGCCCCGTTTGAACCTAACCTCATACGAGAGGTAGTAATATCGTAGGCATATCCAACTCGGATATTACCCTTTGGCAAGCCGTAATTGATACCGCCTAACAATGTGGCTGCATCAGTAAACCGGTATGTCATTCCACCCCAAAGAAAATTATTCCATTCAGCAATCAAATTCACATCGAATTGAGCTGAACTAAGATTTGTTTTAACGAGCACAGATGGCTTAAGCACTATCAAATTATAACTTGGGATTTCAAAATCGTATCCACCCGTCAAGTAATAATGCCTTTGCATTTCGAATTCAGTTTTCCAAGGCGTCCATCCCTCGATCACCAATTCCTCTCCTTCTCCAATAAATTTCGCTGCATTAACATGCGTTGATGACAAACCAAAATACACATCCTTTGTTCGGTAGTATAGCCCAGCATCCATATCAAATGATCCAGCATTATATGCAACGTTAGGTATTGTAGGGTCATCATAAAATGGAGTAATACTTCTCCAATTATTACCCATCGAAAACTGCAACAACCCAGCAGAAACACCAATCCCGAGATGACCAGGCTCTCCACCAATGAAATTTAATGGGATGTGCGCGCTATAGGCAGCTTTAATGCCGAACATATGCATCTGACCAAGGCCATCTCCAAATACGGATAAACCACCTCCACTGCGAAGGTTAATTCCAGGGATAGTAAATGTTCCATGCCCACCAAAGAGGTATGTTTCTGGGCGACCTTCAAAACCCACCCATTGCTGACGACTTAACATGTTGACACATATACCGTCATTCATACCAGCATAGGCTGGGTTTATGTGCAACCTTGTTGCCGTATTCATACTGAATTGTGGATCTTGTTGTGCTTCAGATCTCATAGTTGCTATAACAAGCAACATAACCAAAAACGTGAAATTTTGAATTCTAATATTCATCTGCGCAGAAAGGATCTAGTTTTCTAGAGGAGAGCTAAATTAGCCAAAATTCAAATTGGTTTGATAAAATTCCACGAAGTCATGTTTTTTTCAACATGAAATACTGAAGATAACCGACCAATGGCTAAATCATTTTCTTGTAAGCACGCCACCAACGGTCGGGAAGGTCATCATTCGTAGTTGATTGATAGTCTTCGTAATCACATGGAATTAAATGATGTTTTCGGTAGCGATTTCCATATTCTGGTGGCACAGGCACCTCCATCCACCATCGGTCAGTACGCAAACTCTTATAGAATATCAGATTAAACTCGTCATCCTTTATTGAGACTCGATACTTTAAAAAGTCCATGTTACCTGAATTCGGAATTTCAGACCTTCTCGAATATAAACCATCTACCAAACACCAAATCATCTGGGCAATAAGCATTGCGTCTTGGCTGTTTTTAACCTCCGCCAAATCTGAAATCAGAACCACTTTCAGCTTTTCGCCTAAACCCGCATATCGAAAAGTTTGACAAATTTCTTCTGCATAAAAGCCATTTGGCTGTGGGTCAAATGCTGAACTGAAATCAGATGCTTTAATAGAATCAAGCGATAGTGTGAAAATTTCAGCTCCGCGTATAATTGGTTCTGATTTCACAATTTGACCTCTTAGCTCACCCAACCGATAACAATCAAAATAAAGCTCGTCTGCTATATTTAACTCTGTAGGACTGACATTATAAGTCTGAAAACCGAGATTTGAAAAATTGAATAGATAATTGGGCTGAGTTTTTACAATCCTACCTAGATATGACCTGTCATCATCATTTATACTGAAGAGTGGATCTATAGATGCAATATTCACAACCTCCTCAAGCAATTCAAAGGACTTATAAATTGAATATGTAAGCTCTCTGTCTCCACCGATTATAACTGGAACGGTTCTGCATCGCACCAAATCCGCAACGATTTCGGAAATCGCTGCTTCCGTGTCACTAATAGACTCCCCCAACTTCAAAGTTCCGAGGATAGAGATTTTTGGCTCGTAACCATGAGAGTACAGGCCTAAAATTGATTCTAATAGACTATTAAAGTCCACGTTCGAGTGACTCTCTGAATACCTAGTTTCTGGCACGTGAATTATTGCCAATTTCGAGCCAGCAAGGTCATTAGATTCCTTTGCTGCCTGCGCATAAGCAGATAGTTGGCCAGTATTCGATACCTCAAATTCTATTGGTTCAAAATAATCCTTGAAAATCATTTCTTTTTAGCTTTTACTGGCTTTTTTTTAGCAGTCTTAGTTGTTTTAGTTGTTTTAGATGTAGATGCTTTAGCGCCTTTTTTCCTTTTATTTGATGGCATTGAGTTACTTGCAATTTCAAGACAATCTTCAAGTGTCAGCTTCTCAGCTTCAGTAACCTTAGGCAACTTATAATTATCCTTTCCAATGGCAAAATAAGGACCATATCTACCATTCATAACCTTTACCACTGGGTCATGATCAAACTCATTAATCAGCGCCAATCGTGCCGCCTCCGCTTTTTCCTCAATTAATACAACAGCCTGATCCAATGTGATTTCCAATGGATCAAAGTCCTTAATATTCACAAACACACCATTGTGCCTCACGAAAGGACCAAACCGCCCAGTGGAGGCTACTACCTCTTGTTCCTGATATTGACCCAAACTTCTTGGTAGTTTAAATAAATCAATGGCATCCTCAAGATTTATACTTTGAATACTTTGATTGGGTCTGAGCTTTGAGAATTGCGGTTTTTCTTCATCATCAGCATGGCCAATCTGGACCATAGGACCATATCGCCCGATACGAGCAATTATGGGTCTTCCTGATTTTGGATCTTCTCCAATATACCTCTCCCCTGAAGCACGATCTGCATTTTCCAATGTATCCTCAACACTTTTATGGAAGGGCTTATAGAAACCATCAAGCATCTTTGTCCAATTGAGTTCACCCCTTGCTATAATATCAAACTCTTCTTCCACAGATGCCGTAAAATGATAGTCCAATATATTTTTGAAATGTTCTTCCAGAAAGTCATTTACAACAATTCCAATATCCGTAGGAAATAGTTTGGAACGCTCTGCGCCCGTATTTTCTGAATTGGTAATCTCAGTGATAGAATTATCGAGCAAGGTAATGACCCTGTAATCTCTCGGATGCCCCTCGCGATCATCCTTTACAACATACCCTCGTTTTTGCACAGTACTAATTGTTGGTGCATATGTTGATGGACGGCCAATACCTAATTCTTCAAGCTTCTTTACTAAACTCGCCTCAGAATATCGTGCTGGGTGATGTGTAAACTTCTCAGTGGCTTCAACTTTTGAAAGCTCAAGCTTTTCATTTTCATTTACATTAGGAAGATTCGAATTATCTTCTTCTTCCCCTTCATCATCATTACCTTCTAGGTAAACCTTCAAGAAACCATCAAAAGTGATAATCTCTCCCTTGACTTCAAACAATTCTTCTACGGCATTTGATTCGATTCGAATAGTCGTTCTGAGCAATTTAGCATCACTCATTTGAGAGGCTATGGCTCTTTTCCAAATCAATTCATACAACTTCTGTTGTTGCGCATCTTCACCTTCTTTCGGGTTTTCGAAGTAAGTAGGTCTAATCGCTTCGTGTGCCTCCTGTGCATTCGCTGTCTTGGTTGCATACTTCCGAGGATTAAAATAATCAGCTCCATAATCAGCAATGATTGCGGCTTTTGCACCTTCAATGGCAGTGTTGCTCAAGTTAACGCTGTCAGTTCTCATATAGGTAATCTTACCTGATTCATAGAGCTGTTGAGCCAACCTCATAGTCTGCGCTACTGAATACCCTAATTTTCTTGCTGCTTCCTGCTGTAAAGTAGATGTTGTAAATGGCGCTGCTGGAGTTTTCTTTCCCGGGCGTTTATCTACCTCCTTTATTGAAAATCCGCCTGATTTGCACTTTTCTAAAAACCCTTGTACATCATCAAGAGAATCTAGCCTCTTGTTCAAGATCGCACCAAACGGCTTGCCATCTGACTCGAATACGGCCTTTACTCGAAAATAAGACTCGCTTTTAAAAACATTTATTTCTTTTTCTCTCTCGACAATTAACCTGACAGTTACAGATTGAACTCGACCTGCGGATAATGACGGCTTCACCTTTTTCCATAGCACGGGGCTTAATTCAAATCCAACGATTCTATCCAACACCCTTCTCGCTTGCTGAGCGTCTACCAAGTGTTTGTCAATCTGCCTTGGATTATCAATTGCATTGACAATTGCAGGTTTGGTTATTTCGTGAAAAACAATCCTCTTTGTTTTATTCTCTTTCAAGCCCAAAGCCTCAAATAAGTGCCAACTTATTGCCTCCCCTTCTCGGTCCTCATCCGTTGCTAGCCATACAGTTTCCGCATCCTTGCTTAATTTTTTAAGCTCGGATACAATTTTTTTCTTGTCGGCTGAGACTTCATAGGAAGGAGTGAAATTTTTCTCCAAATCAATATTCATCCCCTTCGAAGGAATATCACGTATGTGCCCGTAACTGGAACGAACAACGTAATCTTTACCTAGGTATCCTTCTATAGTTTTTGCCTTAGCTGGCGACTCAACGATTACAAGATTCATTCGATGTATTTAAAAAGTAAAATTCCAAAATCATTAAATATTTCGGACGAAATGAGAATGCAAATAAAACGCAAAAAAAAATCGCTTTGCTCTGAAGCGCATTTTCATTGATGTTAATAGGTGTTTATTTTAGAAACTGACATAATTGCAGTCGCTGGTATTACGTACCTTTACAAATTGAAATAAAGCATGCAAGAAACGAAGGAATTATTAAGTGACGACAGACAGGGAGAGCCTGTTATGATGGATCAGCAATCCGATTTACAGACAGGCAAGAAACTTTACGTGGAAAGTTACGGCTGTCAAATGAATTTCTCCGATAGCGAGATTGTGGCTTCCATAATGTCAAAAGCAGGCTATGAAACAACACGAATCGCCCGTGAAGCGGATGTGGTATTGTTAAATACATGTGCGATTAGGGATAATGCAGAACAAAGAGTTCGCAATCGATTATCTCAATTTCAAATCGAAAAAAAGCGCAACCCAAAGATGGTTGTGGGTATACTCGGTTGCATGGCTGAAAGATTAAAAGCCCAACTATTAGAAGAAGAAAAACTTGTTGACCTAGTTGCAGGGCCAGATGCATATCGTGATTTACCGAACTTAGTAACTGAGGTTGGCACTGGGCAAAAGGCAGTGAATGTGCTACTATCACGCGATGAAACCTACGCGGAAATAACTCCAGTAAGACTTGATTCGAATGGCGTGAGCGCATTTATTTCAATTACCAGAGGATGCGACAATATGTGCAGCTTCTGTGTTGTTCCTTTTACTAGAGGACGAGAAAGAAGTCGCGATCCTAAATCAATTGTTGCAGAGGCGCACGATTTATTTGATAGAGGCTATCGTGAGGTAACATTGTTAGGACAAAATGTAGACAGCTATAGATGGAACATCTCGAAAAAAGGAGAGGTGATTGAGCCCAAGGATGAAACTGTGAATTTTGCTCAACTTATGGATAAAGTAGCATTGGTAAATCCATTGCTCAGAGTACGCTTTTCAACCTCACATCCAAAAGATATGCTGGATGATGTACTTGAAGTAATGGCAAAACATAAGAACATCTGTGAATACATACACCTACCTGTACAAAGTGGTAATTCAGATGTTTTGAGTAAAATGAATCGCGGTTACACGCGTGAGTGGTATTTGAATCGTATCGATGCTATTCGAAAACACATGCCAGCGTGCGGTATTTCTACAGATATCATTTCAGGGTTTTGCGGAGAAACAGAAGAACAACATCAAGATACACTTACATTGATGAACGAGGTGAAATACGACTTTGCCTATATGTTCTATTATTCTGAACGACCAAAGACTTTGGCTGCGAGAAAATACGAAGATGACGTTCCCGTTGAAGAGAAGAAAAGAAGACTCAGTGCAGTGATTCATCTTCAAAACGCACACTCACTGGCAAGTAACAAGAAAGCCATTGGTAAAACTCACGATGTTTTAATAGAGGGCGATTCAAAACGATCGTCTGAAATGCAGTGTGGTCGTAATACTCAAAATGTCATGTGCGTTTTCCCAAAACTTGCCTATAAAAAAGGTGATTATGTCACCGTATTGGCAAAGGATTGCACCTCTGCAACATTAATTGGTGAAATAGCCGAATAAGCTCAGATGACTATACAACAAACAAAACAACGATTCGGAATTATTGGAATCAGCCCTGCGCTAGACC
>CALKOP010000145.1 GCA_938091155.1 uncultured Flavobacteriales bacterium
AGGCTTACAAACATTACTTGAATGATTATAGAATTATTTATCTTGTCTTCAAAAGCATAGAGGATTAGAAATAATAATGTACTGATGATTGCTTTGAGCAAACTTAATTTGTTGGCTTTCCTGAATTCTTGAGTCCCAAAAAGAATTGCATTGATGTATCCATTCACTTGATTTAGGATTATGGAAATACTCATGTATATGAAGGCCCAATAATAGTTTTCGATACTCGGAATCGCGGTAGATTCATTATTCCCGAGAAACAAAATTAGAGCTAATAAGCTGGTTATTAAGGATGTAATTATAAAATGCAACAAACCAACTTTTAAAATTGGGCCGAGTCTTTCTTTGTTTATTGAGCTAAAATAAGTTGCTGCTTGATTGAGTCCAAGGCCAAACAGTAGATTTATTAGAATGATATTTTGTGTATACATTCCAAGTATTCCCTTCCCTCCCGCACCAAGCATGCGCGATGAAATTATACTCACAATAATTCCTGATAAAATAAGTGGAATTTGTGACAATAAATTGAAGGAAATATTTCGTGTAGTGCTCAATTTGGCCTATTCTTTTTGAGTACATATCGTGTTATCAAAATATTGGTTTCTTTTCTAAGTTAAAGACCAACGGAAGATGTGAAAATTGAGATTTTCAAACGATTCATCTTAACGAGATTATTTTTAATCCAAATAACAGCTCAAACATTATTGTTAACTGAGTACTTTGGCACAGCTAAGGATTAAACTTTTTACTTTACCATCGCAGAACTGTTTTACATGGAGGTAACGCCAAATACAAACAACTTGGTTTCAATCATTACTTCAACCTTCAACAATCAAGAAACTATTGAGGAAAGTTGGGCAAGTGTTGAGGGACAAACATACGAAAATTGGGAGTGGATTGTCGTGAATGATGGTTCTACGGATGGAACCCACGAAATTCTTTCAAAGGTTCGTGATGCAAGAATCAAGGTTTTACACTTAAAGGAAAATGTGGGGGTTTCAAATGGTAGAAACCACGCGCTTAAAATGGCGAAAGGAGATTTTATTTGCTTTTTGGATGGCGATGATATTCTATCTAAATGCAGTCTCTCATCTAGGGTAGAAAAATTTGCTACGAACGAAAAGATAGAGTTTGTAGATGGTCAGGTATTGTCATTTCGAGAACATGTTAGTAATGTGATCCATCGGTATCAACCGGATTTTATAGGCGATCCGCTCGTGGAGCTTTTAAGTTTATCGGGTTCAGTTTTTCGGGGCAATACTTGGATGATAAAAGTAAAACGCGATAAAGAATATCGATTTCAGAGCGATTTAAAGTACGGCGAAGATTTATTGTTCCAAGTATGTTTAGCGGATGGCGGATGGTACAGTTTTACAGAGAAACCAGTCTTATATTATCGGCAACACCGAAAATCTGCCATGAACAACTTGGCTGGCTTGGAAAATGGATATTTGAGAATTTACGATGAATTAAAAATGATTCCGCATGTATCCACTTTGCTTATCGAGAAATATAGGACAAGAGCTCAATCCATAATGGTTCGAAGTTTCTTGAAAACAGGTAAAGTGATTAAAGCATTTAAATCCTGGATTAAGTTTAATAATCTGTGAATTTCTGTTTCATATCATATTGGGGAGTGGCCGAGGGCCTAACTCAAGCAACGGTGATTCCGCATCTCGAAATCCTTATGGCTTTGGAGCAAGTTGATAAGATTCAGTTCATCTCTATGGAGCGCGCTGTTGGAGAAGCTGAAACTATAGAAATACTAGGAGTGACTCATCATCACATAAAATCTAGCGAATTGACTATTGATAAGCTTACCGATGGAAAAAAGGTTTCCCGATTGATAAACAAATTACATTCAGATACTCCTATTGACTTGCTAATTGCACGAGGTGTGATGGCTGGCTGGCTTAGTTTGAATTCGGTGAAAAAACTGGGGATACCATTGTCTGTTGAGTCCTTTGAACCTCATGCCGACTATATGGTTGAAGATGGAGTTTGGAAAAAAAATGGGATCAGATACAAGGTTTTACGAAATGCCGAAATTGCCGAACTTGGAATTGCCGTGAATATTTCTACCGTGACCCAGGCATATAAGCGCTATTTAATTGAACATGATGGTTGCGATGAGCGAAAGATAAGTGTGGTGCCATGCTGCGTAAAACACGATAAATATAAATTCAATCAAATCCATCGTGATGAAGTTCGAAAAAGATTAGGTATAACTCCAGAACGACTTGTTGCGGTATATACGGGGAAACTGGGCGGCATTTATTTGGAAGATGAGGCAATTCATATTATCAAAGAAGCTCGAAAGTATTTTGGAGCCGATAGATTCCGACTCATCATTTTATCTCCAGATGCAGAGAAATGGAAATCAAAATTGGAGGCAGTAGGTTTTATAGCAAACCAGTCTTTTGTTGCTTTCGTTGATCAATCGGAAGTGGTAAAATACCTTTCTGCCGCAGACTTTGCTTTTTCGCTGCATAGACCAACACCCTCAAAAATCGGCATCAGCCCTATCAAGAATAGCGAGTATTTGGCAAACGGATTACCGATAATTATGCCTTTTGGCATCGGAGATGATTCGGATTTAATTACAGCACACAATTTTGGAGTTGTAGTAAGAGAAATGGATCAAATTTCCCCAGAAATCTTCGACCAGATTGAAAGATTAACATCTAATTCCCGCTTAAACGGACCATTAGACAGTTGGGCTGTAAAGAATCGTTCTTTTGATATCGTAAGAACAAACTATAACAACCTTCTAACCAAATTGAATAATTAGCGACGGCTATTGTATTCTAATTTGAATATCATCCATTTTTAATCTTTTGTAAGAATTATGAAATATCACAGAATAGACAAAACATTGTTTGAAGCTAATCGAGCAAGATTTGTTTCTAACATGTCAAGCAAGTCTGTAGCAGTTTTTAACAGTAACGATATTATAACGACCAGTGCTGATAGTACTTTACCGTTTAAACAACACACGGATATTCTATGGTTGAGCGGAGTTGACCAAGAGGAAAGTATTTTGGTTCTCTTTCCCGACTGTCATGATGCTAAGCATCGTGAAGTGCTCTTCCTAAAAGAGACAAATGATCATGTAGCCATATGGGAAGGTGAAAAATTGACTAAAGACGCTTCATTTGCAACTTCAGGGATTAGCACCGTTTATTGGTTAGATCAATTTGAGTCCATTTTTAACCAATTGATGAGTGAAGCTGAAAGTGTCTATATAAACACCAATGAGCATTGGCGGGCAAACACAGAAGTACAGACAAGGGAAGATCGATGGGGAGAGTGGTGTCGCGCGAAATACCCCGTACACAACTACCTGAGAAGTAATCCAATCTTGCATGAACTAAGAGCGGTGAAGCACCGGATTGAAGTTGATTTAATGAAGCAGGCTTGTGAGATCACAGAGAGGGGACTAAGAAGAATTTTAAATTTCATTGAGCCTGGTGTAATGGAATTTGAAATTGAGGCAGAATTGTGGCATGAATTTGTCCGCAATCGATCACAAGGATTTGCTTACACTCCTATAATTGGATCAGGAAGAAATGCATGTGTACTCCACTACATTGAAAACAATCAAGAATGTAAGGCGGGCGATGTAATTCTTATGGACTTTGGAGCTGAATATGCAAATTACGCCTCTGATTTAACCCGTTGCGTTCCAGTAAGCGGGAGGTTTACGCCTCGTCAAAAAGATGTTTATAACGCAGTCTTAAGAGTGAAGAACGCAGCTATTGATGTTCTAAGGCCGGGAAAAACTCTTAAAGAGTATCATATTGAAGTTGGTCATTTGATGGAGAAAGAATTAGTGGATTTAAATCTGATAAGTCTAGATGATATCAAGAACCAAGATCCAAATTGGCCAGCGTATAAGAGGTATTTCATGCACGGCACGTCACATTATATCGGATTGGATACTCATGATTATGGTCCTTGGAACGCCCCAATACCTGAAGGATCCGTTTTTACTGTGGAGCCGGGCATATACATTATAGAGGAAAATCTTGGAATTAGATTAGAGGATGATTATCTAATCAACAAAAATGGATATGAAAATCTAATGGGGTCTATTCCAATTGAAGCGGGAGAAATAGAAGATTTGATGAATGCCTAATATTCTTTATAAGGGTGCTAAGATTCTTTTTCAAGATGATGGCACTGGATCTACCGTAGTTCTTATTCACGGCTTTTTAGAGAGTATTTGGATTTGGCGCAAAATGGTTCCAATACTCTCCAAACGATTTAGGGTAATAACTTTGGATTTACCTGGTCATGGGGGGTCCGCATGTATTGGATACGTTCATACGATGAATGAAATGGCTGAAGTTGTAAACGCAGTTTTGATTTCTCTGCGAATTCGAAGAGCATCTCTTGTTGGACACTCGATGGGTGGTTATGTGGCCCTCGCTTTTGCAGAACAGTATCCAGATAAGGTCAGAAACTTGGTTTTATATCAGAGTACAGCGAAAGCTGATTCCGAACTGAAGAAGAAAGATAGACAGCGGGCGATAAATCTTATAAAAGTAAATCATAAAACCTTCATTCGACGGTCCATTCCGATGCTGTTCAGAGCAAAGAA
>CALKOP010000146.1 GCA_938091155.1 uncultured Flavobacteriales bacterium
TAGACTTCCTTGCGGACATCAGACCACGAAAGATTGTAACGACTTTCAAAATCTTCGTGGATATCCGCTGGGAGTCTTTTATATAAGTAATCAGTTATAAACTGTTTCCCTATGTGACAACCACTCGCCTCGTCACCTAAAATGAATCCCAATGCAGGCAGGGTTTCATGGATTTTTTCGCCATCATAAAAGCATGAATTTGAACCTGTTCCAATAATACAGCTAATCAATGGCTCGCCATCGTACAAGGAATAAGCTGCCGCCACTAGATCATGGTCAACAATAATTTGAGCATTTGCAAAAACCTGCTCTAAGCCACTAGCTATCTGCGCTTGTAATTCCTCGCTTGAACACCCTGCGCCGTAAAAAAAGACATGAGAAACGTCATTCGCTTTATCTATTAAGTCTTCTGATTCGGAAAGAGAATCAGCAACAAAAACACTCGAATGAAAATATGGATTGAAGCCAATAGTCTTAAATCGGACTTGCTCCGCTCCTTCATTATTGAGAAACACCCAATCACACTTCGTTGACCCACTTTCAGCTATTGCAATCATAGAATTTTGAGTTTTTGTAAATCCATCGAAACGTTAATAGAAAGAACATGACATCTGCTTATCGCCCTGATTAATTTATGCCTATAATTTTTAACAGATAAACTCTTTTTCTGTCTAGAACATGATACGAAGATATTGGCCAATCCATCAAGCGGCAATACCTCATAGTGGGTATTTAGGCTGATTCTAGATAAAATACCCACAATTAGGTATTGAGTTTTCGCAACTACTTTTCTGGGAATAACCATTTCAATTCGATGAGGTACAATAATAGTCTATCTTATGGTGATAATTACAATTAGTAGGTAACCGTCCTTGTTTCTTATCTAATTTTACGATTTAAAAACCTCATAAACAGATAATTAAACTCCATTACAGGTTTTACTTGTTATGAAATTCCTTTTGAAACCAGGAACCTCCGACGGCGAATACATTGGATAAATCTAAATAATCAGAACTCGAATCTTTCGATATCCCGCCCGTTGGACAAAACCTGACATCTGGAAATACACTAGCATATGCCTTAAGGGCGATAGCCCCACCATTAACGTTTGCAGGAAAGAATTTTAACCATTTGATACCCCGAGCGCGTGCGTTCATTATTTCAGTAGGGGTAGCAACTCCTGGAAGAAAAGGAATTGAGGCTTTTGAGGCAGCTTCAAATAATTCCTTAATCAAACCAGGACACACAATAAAGTCAGCCCCGATTTTCTTCAGTTCCACGATTTGATGCACACGGGTTACCGTGCCTGCGCCAATTACCAAGCGATCTTTGTAAGCATTTTTTAAATCCCGAATTGCCTGCATTGCAAAGGGCGTTCTCAATGTAACTTCAATGCAGCTTACCCCCTGATCCAACAAGAAATCTGCAAAACGCCCAACATCATCAGTCTCAGCGAAGGTCACTACCGGAACATACTTTTGATACTTGAGCACCTGTTCTATATCTGTCATATATGCCATTAAATAATAAACGAAGCGCCAAGCTCACTTTGACTAATTAGGGGTCTGATTTGGGCAAATAGCTCTCTTCCAACCCCTTGCTGTCCGATTATGTTTTGTTGCTCAATGGTCCTATCAGTAAAACCATTTTCAAGGCAATTGAGCTGACCAGTATTGGCATTAAGCTCCAATAAATCTCCAGATTGAATCTTGGCTATAGGACCGCCATTCATGCTTTCCGGCGTTAAATGAATAGCCGCAGGAATTTTACCCGATGCGCCAGACATACGCCCATCAGTGACGAGCGCCACCTTAAAGCCTTGATTTTGTAGAATGCTCAATGAAGGAGTCAGCTTGTGCAGCTCGGGCATCCCGTTTGCTTGAGGGCCTTGATTTTTTACAACAACAATTACGTCTTTGTTTAATTCTTTTCGTTTGAAAGCTTCGACGACTTTATTTTGATCGGAAAACACTTGAGCTCTAGCTCGAACAACATAATGTTCTTCTTTCACCGCAGAAATCTTCACCACGGATCTACCGAGGTTTCCATTCAAAATTTTCAACCCACCGGTTGGACTAAAGGCCTCATCAACACTTCTTAATACATTTTTATCAAGTGATTCTTTAGGAGACTCTTTCCAAGTCACTTCAGTGCCTTGAAGTTGCGGTTCCTTGGTGTAATGTTCTAATCCTGATCCCATAATGGTCTTCACATTTTCATTCAAGTATCCGCCATTACGAAGCGTTTTGATTAAAAAGCCCATGCCTCCGCATGCTTGAAAATGATTGATATCCGCTGAACCGTTGGGGTAAATGCGGACTATAGAAGGAACCGCCTCAGACACGTCATTGAAGTCTTGCCAGTCAAGTATAATCCCTGCCGCTCTGGCAATCGCGATAAGATGAAGGGTGTGGTTTGTCGAACCTCCCGTTGCAACTAAACCGACCAATGCGTTTAAAATTGACTCAACCGTAATCACTTCATAAAGCGGTGTGTAATCCTCTTTTTGATTAATTATTTCAGTCAAACGTTGCACTGCAAACTCGTTTAGCGCCTGTCTTAACATACCATTGGGAGTGACAAAAGAGGAACCTGGAAGATGCACACCAAGCATTTCCATAAGCATTTGATTGCTGTTGGCAGTTCCATAAAACGTACAGGTGCCAGCTGAATGATATGAGGCAGATTCAGCTTTTAAGAGTTCCTTTCTACCAATTTTCCCTTCGGCGTAATCTCTTCTATGCTTCGCTTTTTCTTCGTTTGTAATACCCGATTCCATCGGGCCGCCAGGAATAAAAATAAACGGCAGATGTCCGAAGCGAAGCGAACCGATGAGCATTCCAGGAACGATCTTATCACAAATACCCAAGCAGAGTCCTCCGTCAAACATTTTGTGCGACATACCAATGGCAGTTGAAAGCGCAATAACGTCTCGGCTCAATAGCGAAAGTTCCATCCCCGCTTGCCCTTGCGTAACCCCGTCACACATAGCTGGGACGCCTGAAGCAACCTGCGCTACTGCACCATATTTACGAGCTGCTTCACGAAGCAGCTTTGGATAATCCTCGTACGTTTTATGAGCGCTTAGCATGTCGTTATACGAAGTTATTATTCCAAAATTTGGTTTTGACTCACCGCTCAATGATAGTTTTTCATCATCAGAACAAGCCGCAAATGCATGCGCCAAATTCCCGCATGCTAATCCATTTCGAGTCACGCTTGAATGAGATTCGTTGGTCATTAGACCAATGTATTCAGATCTAAGCTTTTGAGATCGTTCTTTGATTCGCTGTGTTACCGCTTTAATTTTGTGATCCATATCTTCTATTCCGCCCAATAAACTTCTATTGGTGTTTTTGTTTGATTTAAAAAAGCCGCAATCGGATACGGCATAGCTCCTATTTGCTGACGAGCACCATCAATGATTCGTGCTTTTTTCATTCCATAGCAGTGCACAAAAATATACTTAGAATTCAGGAGCGCATTCAAGGTAAATGTGATTCTCGAATAAGGTAATGACCTTGAATTGGTGACCATCAGAGTTTCAGTCGTGTCAACAGAAACAGCATGTTCCATTTCTTCTGAATCTGGAAAAATTGAGGCTGTATGACCATCCTCACCAACACCCAAAATGATAATTGTATAAGGTAATGCAATATTCTTAATGGCGGCACTCGCTTCTTTTAAACTTGAGCCTAAATCGTTTCCGCTGATAAGTGGAATAAAAGAAGCCTTCGAGGCGGCTTGCTGAAGCAGCAAATCCTTTAGCATGGTGCCGTTCTGATCAGGGTGATTATCTGCCACAAAGCGATCGTCTACAAGGGAGACAGTGACATTTTCCCATTGAATTGAAAGCTTAGATAGCTTTTCGAATAAACGCTTTGGTGTACTTCCACCTGATACGAGGAGCGAAGCCTTTCCATTCCTCTCGATTTCATCACGAAGGATTTGGCCAATTCTCTCTGTCAATCTTGTCTCCAGTTGCGCTCTCGTTTCCATGGCTACTGCATTCGTGTTTGTTTTGGGGGAGATACCCAGTGTCCCCCATCGGTCATTATTGAATCTCCAGGACCCCACGAGCCTGCTTCATAAAGCACATTTGTAATTTCCTCTGATTCCCAATTCCTGAGGATTGACTCGACCCACTCCCAAGAGGCCCTCACTTCGTCTCTTCGCATGAAAAGCGTTTGATTGCCCCTAACTACGTCCATCAACAAGCGCTCATAAGCCTCAGGAAACCTATCATCAAAATGATCAGCGTAATCCAATTCCAAAGCAAAGGGTTTGTACCTGTAACCTCCAGGACCTGGGATTTTGACCATTTGTTTGAGTTCTATGCGCTCTTCAGGTTGTAATCTAATTGTCAGTCGATTGTTATCAATATCTTTTTTCTCGGGAAAAATATTGTGTGGCACATCCTTAAAATTTATTACAATCTCGGAATACTTTTGAGCCATCCTTTTTCCAGAACGCAAATAGATTGGCACTCCTCCCCATCTCCAGTTGTCGATGTATGTTTTAATGGCGACAAAAGTTTCGGATTCCGAATCATACTTTTCAATATCCTCTAGGTACGAAGGAAGAGATCCTTCTCCCGTTTTGCCCCTAGTATATTGACCTCGAATCGTATGCGACTTAATAGTTTTGGCGTCGTATGGTCTAAGCGACTTTAATACTTTGAGCTTTTCATCTCGAACTTCATCCGCATCTAGGACCGCTGGCGGCTCCATAGCAATCAAACACAATAGCTGAAGTAAATGGTTCTGCACCATATCCCTTAAAGCGCCGTATTGATCGTAAAATGCACCTCTGGTTCCGACACCAATGGATTCAGCAACGGTAATTTGTATGTCCTCTATGTCTCGTGCGTTCCAAGAACTTTCAAATATGTTATTTGCAAAGCGCAGGACCATGAGGTTCTGAACCGTTTCTTTTCCCAAATAATGATCAATTC
>CALKOP010000147.1 GCA_938091155.1 uncultured Flavobacteriales bacterium
TCCAATTAGGTTTTTAGATTTTTTATCTATTTTGCGATCTTGGCCTCGGTATTTAAAAATAGATGAATTTACAAAATAAGGTCTAAAAAGACTTGAATTAAAACGCATTTTTGAAGTGGACGACTATAAAAAATATTACCTAAATTTTATAATCGTCGTTGTTTGATGTTTTTTTAAAATGTGGGCTCTGGAAGTCGGTGAAGGTCGAAGCGTGGAGAACAGAGCTGCTGTTTAAGCATGTTCCATGGAGTGAAGTCGCGGAATGCATCCAATCCATTTTCTGCGAAATCATTCAGGAGAGCCGGGCTGAACCCAGAGAACATGGTAGCACCCTTCTGTGAGCTAAGCACGGGTGACCCACCAGTAGAACGCAGATTCCAAAAGAGAATATGAGGGGGCTTATAAGGCTCACCACACACCTGAATTCCAGTCTCGTGGAAAAGTCGCTCAATCTTCTCCCACATTGTGTCGGTAAGGGTCTCATTGTTACCCGAGTCAATCTGCATGTCCGAGAAGATTGCCAGAATAAGACCATCAACCTCACTGGCTGGAAGTTTGTTCTGGACTATGACATCCAAAATCAGACGCAGTGCTGCGGTGAAATTAGTACCCATTCCAGCCGAAGCCACATTACATGAAATCACGTCGATCATCTCCACAAAGGTGGTTTCCTCTCCAGGATGCAAATCCACGTTAATCCAGCTCGGCTTAGTGCTGAATGTCAGAATCCGCTTACCGAGCGACGAATTTTCAGCCACGCGGCAAGACAGACCAATCGCTGCATTCATCGGATCACCTCCCATCGATCCAGACAAATCGCACATTGGAATCATTTTTCCCAGCTTCTTCAAGGACTTTCCGGCATCTCGCCACTGAGAGTTCAGTACCTTCACCTCTGTGTCATCGAGACTAAATCCCTTACGTCCAACCTTAATATCAAGACCTCCTGTGTAGTACGCTAGGCCTCCTACCTTATCAAGAGCATCAACCACCATCTTATTAATACCGACACGCTTTCCCTTAATCTCAGTCTTGCTTCCTGGAGATGTAGCTTCGGCGACAAATTCCTCAAAACGTTCTGCACCCGTAATGCGGTCAGCCGCCTCTGAACGCTGAGAACCATCCTTCTTCTTGTTCATGAAAGCCTTGGTCTGCTTACGCATAGTCACAGAGGAAACACACTTGTAGTCGATTTCGCTATACTTGCCGGCACACTGGTACACCTGAGTTGTCTTCAAGTAAGTATTCAGTGGAGAACACACCAACTTGCGGAAATCCATGTAGCACTTCTTCTTGGCCTTGAGCCGTGATGCCACCGCAGTAGCAGTGAGGAGGTAGTTGGAAAAGTAATCTTCGGCAAGAGCTCGGTAAAATCCCTGGAATGACTGCGTTGACTTCTTCCGAGCACCCTCACGAGCCACCCAGCGCCCAGCAAGTGAAACCTTGGCTCCGGGTTCTCCACTAGTCATTGCTGCCACATCAGCCCGAAGCTGAGCATTGACCAGAGTCACCAAGTACTCGTACATATCTGCCGGGCAGTTTTCACCACCAAATGCAAGCCAAAGCGCCTTGATGTCCTTCCAAGACCCAAAGCAGTGGGTTGTCCCAGTTCCATCCTTCTCCAAATCAGGTACATCATGGACCATGTAGTAAATCATCTTCTTCACAAGTGCCGGCTCGTAGTTGTAGAAATCCTTCAGAATCGCGTAAGAAAGAGCCCATTCACCCTTTCCCTTCTCAAGATCGCGTGTCTGAATCAACAGACGACAAAGCATTTCACGAAGTTCGGGATTAGAAGTAGCCTGTTGCCAAAGTGCCACAAACTCATTGGCAATCTTAGCTGCTCCATCCGCCGAAGTTCGCACGATCTGGAAGGAGAGCTGAACGATGCGTTCCTGGAGATCATGTGACTGACCATACTGAGCATGACCCTTTTCACCAAGTGTCTTAGGTGTGTGCGTATCCATTGCTGCGAGAAAGGCCATAGTAATGTATCTGTTTAGGGAGTTGTAGGTTTAAGTTGTTTTGTTTAAGTTTTGCGAGAGTGGGAAGTGTGTGTAGTACCTCAAGTACTTTTCTAGTTTTTCATTTCAATTTTTGTCTTATTTCTCCTGAAAATCACCTTTAAGCCGGTAATCATAGGAATGCTTTCGTTGAACAAAAAACCCGATTTTACAACTAATAATTTTGGGATTCTTCGTGGTCGCTGTATTCTCCATCAGAATTTCCAGGTCGGTTTGAATTATATTTATTTTCTTGAACGGATTGTAGATTCATTTCTGAAATATAGTCATTTATTTCCCAACTTTGAAGTGTTGGAATTCCAAATTTATATTCGTCCTCGATTTTATAACGCCTATACCTTTGCAATGTTTTAAAACGTAATATCCTTTGGCGAGATTCATCCAAATCCTCCATCCAATCCATTAAATCTTGATTTCCTTCTGTTTCTTTCCCGTATTCAATAGAGCCATCTTTATGTAGTTGAGCCCATCCAGGCAGGATTTTATCTGGTTCAGATTCAGGTTTTTCATGTTCTTCAGTTAAATGTTTGGAATAATCCATATTGGCAGTTAAAGGGTAATCTTCCTGTACTGATACTTCATTTTCATTCGTATTATTACCCAATGTCGGAAAAAATTCATCTTTGTCTAAGTTTAAATCCTTATTGAGGTCATCCTTTTTTCCAGCATATTTATTATCTACTCTAAACAAATGGGTAGGCGTTGTTGGTGGAGAATTTTCAGCACTTTCAGAACGGCGGCGTCTTGAACTGGTAGGCGAATAAGGAACCACCTTTGATTTTGAGGAAGTTTTAATTAAACTATTAAATGGGTTGGAAGAGAAACTCATAGTGGAAAGTACCTTTAGTTAAAGCTTTTTTATTAAATATATTTAAGATATAATTATAAAATTATGACTTAGAAAAAAAATACTTTTATAGAGTGTCTTCTACCAGCTTTCACTTAACCTAATGAAATATTATATCTGGCATAACTTTGTAAAGAAGGCAGCATAACATATTTTAAATATCATCAATGTCAATTTCATCTTCGTTTTTGGAACGAGAGAAATTCATTGCTTGGAATGTATTGGTGTTTTGATATACATCACTATTTTCCTCTACAATTTCATTGTCACTTTCTGTTTCACTTTCTGGCATTTCTTTAATGTCTTGAAAGAATACATCTTCAACTTGTTCACCATTTTCATTTTGGTTTTCTTTACTACTGGAATCTTGGAGCATCAGAATATGCCATTTGTCTGAAAAACGTATTTCCTTTTGCCTTAGATTATTGTGATCAACGTGATGATACACTTCCAGCAAATCGCATTTATCCAGCTTACCATCTATATGTGTTTCAAATTCTCGAAGTCCAACAAGAATCCAGGTTCCAATTCCTACTATATTATCTCTCTTTCCCCTACCACGAAATTTATTTCGAATAATGCACAATCGTTTTTGTCCGTCGATACACATTACATGACATTTGCCATTACCAAGAAGTTTTTCGCAGACTGCGTATACTTCAGCTGCATCTTCAGAGTACCGAGTTTTTACATCCATTGGAACGGCGTGCTTACGAGCCATTTTTTTCCCTTTGTTGCCACCTTTATTGTTGCGGACCATATTAACGGCAAATGTAAGTTTAAAATTTGTATCTAACTAATACTATTAAATAGAAATCAATTTTTTTCTAAACATATATTATAAATTAATTAATTAAGTATAATGTCTTGGATTCAGTTTGTAATGAAAGTGAAAGATGAGTACAATATCTCATTCCGTGAGGCCTTGAAGAAGGCTTCTGATCTTAAAAAAAAGGGTAAAATGGGCGCTTCGAAGAAGCAAGGTTACAACGCGCGTTTAGATGAGTCACTTGCCAAGCGCAATGGAAAGGCATCCACCAAAAAAGCTTCATACAAGACGCGCCGTGCTCAGAGCAAGGGTATGGAGCGAGCTTTGGGTCGCCGCGCTTATGCATCTGTTAAATCAATGGATAAGAAACGTCGCACGGCTAAAGTCGGTAAGAAGACTCGTGGTATGAAGACTCGTGGTAAGAAGACTCGTGGTATGAAGACTCGTGGACGCAAGTAAATTATTTTCTAACCCTAATATAGATTTAGATTCAGATTAATAATGGCAAAAAAATCTACTTCACATCATCGTAGGATCAAAGGCACCAGAAAAAATTCTCGAAATCTTTCTATTACGCCATCTAAACATCAACGTAAAAATAAACTATCAACGCGTAAATCCCGTAAGCACAAACAAACCGGCGGAAGTGTTGCTCCAATTATCGACAATACTAATATAAATCCTACTGGTAAATGGCCTTTTTATGATGCCTTCAATGAATTTAGTTGGTGGCCTTGAAATATCGATTTTTATAAGTCTTCTTGATTTTTTGTGTGATTTCTTCTTTAGAGAGGTAACCACCCTGTAGCAGCCTAGTGGCCTCTTGAATAATTAGCTGTTGATTGCCTTGACAAAATGCATCAAATGCATCGGCCGGTTTCGTGTCTTTAGCAGTGTTTCCAATGTGGGTATCCATAGCATCCAGCAATACGCGGTCAAGTCCAATATATTTGCGACGGCCTTTGGCCTCTGCCTTTTGAATGGGCCTCTTACGGAAATAGTAACGAGCACTTTTGAACATCTTATCTATGACATCTCCATCGTAACCATTGTTTCCAAGCCGCGTAGCTTCAGAATTGATAATAGTTTGGTTGTTTTCAACCCAGCGCTCCCAAGCCTCCTTGAAATCATGGCGGTCATCATGCTGGTGAAGCTTGGCAAACTCATTGAGTTGAGTTTGAATATTTGCGTCAAAATCAAAACGATATTTGATCTTTTGAGCCATGTTGAAATAATATGTTAGTTGAAATACCAAATACTTTTTTGGACGTTTCAATTTTATCGGTAAATATTACAACTAAATCCAACTATGGCGACCAAACTCTATCAACTTCGTATTTTGAATCTTTACGAACCACAAACTATGTGCTATATCAAGGTATTCGGTATTGATCGCGAACCTGAAGGTCCACTTAAAAATCGTGTGCGCCGGCATCGACCTAGCCCTTTATCTCCCTTT
>CALKOP010000148.1 GCA_938091155.1 uncultured Flavobacteriales bacterium
CTGAAGAGCTTTAAATCTGCTCGGTAAGATACATTGGGAATGAAACACCATTTCGGAGTTATATTACAGCCAAAAATTTTTGATCGAAAGCATAACTTTGCGGCTTAAATTCTAAAAAATGTACATAGAACAACTCTATACAGGTTGCTTGTCAGAGGCGGCCTATTGCATAGAATCCGAAGGGGAAGCGATCATCATTGATCCATTGAGGGAGACCGAGCCTTACATCGAAATGGCAAAAGCGCGTAACGCGAACATCAAATACATTTTTGAAACTCACTTCCATGCGGATTTTGTAAGTGGTCATATTGATTTAGCAAAGAAAACAGGTGCTTCCATTGTTTATGGCCCAACTGCCAAGACAGATTACGAAACTATCGTAGCCGAAGACGGGCAGTTCTTTAATCTTGGAAAGATTAAAATTAAAGTACTTCATACCCCTGGCCATACGCCAGAATCGTCTTGCTATTTGTTGTTTGATGAAAATGGAAAGGAACACTCGATTTACACAGGTGACACCCTTTTTATTGGAGATGTTGGCCGACCAGATTTGGCTCAAAAGTCAGGAGAAATTACAGCAGAAGATTTGGCTGCAACTTTGTACGATTCACTTCGAAACAAGATTTTACCATTACCCGATCATATTACCGTATATCCCGGTCATGGCGCAGGCTCTGCTTGTGGAAAGAAAATGTCAAGCGAGACAGCGGCATTGTTAGGAGATCAAAAACAAACAAATTATGCACTTGGTGATATATCCAAGGCTGAATTTGTAAAGGAATTGACTACTGGAATTTTACCGCCACCTCAATACTTTTCAAAAGCTGCGGCTCAGAATAAATCGGGTTACAAATCAATAGACGAAGTATTTGAATCCTCCTTAACTGCTTTAACACCAGAACAAGTGGCTTCATTGAAGACGCTGATATTAGACACAAGACACCAAAATGATTTTAGAGTTGCTCATATAAAGGGAGCTTGGTTTGTTGGTTTAGATGGCCAATTTGCGCCTTGGGTTGGAGCTTTGATAGAAGATTTACACGAGCCAATAATTATTATTGCTGAGGATGGAAAGGAGCGAGAGGCAATAATGCGATTGGCTCGAGTCGGGTATGATAATGTTGTAGGCTATCTTAAAGGAGGTATAGAAGCATGGAATGAGGTGGGTAATGTAACTGAAACTTTAAGTTCCATATCGCCAGAAGACTTTGCTATTAATGGAGCAGGTCAAGACGCTATTATAGATGTGCGAAAGCCATCTGAATATGATGATGCACATGTGGATGGTGCCATAAACGCACCCTTGGATTTCTTCGTAGCAATTGCAAATGACCACACAAATGGAAAGCTAGCTGTTCATTGCAAAAGTGGATATAGATCATTAATAGCGGCCAGTATCCTTAAATCAAAAGGAGCAGACGTTATAGATATTATGGGTGGGTTTGACGCACTTGCAAAAACTAATTTACCAATCGTAAGCGCTCAAATAGCTTAAGTCGGAATAGAACACATTTTAAAGCCTTGAACTTGATAGTATTCTAAACATCGAGGAAGGGCTTTTTCAAGTCTTGGCCATGCCGTTTCGCTATCATGAAAGACAATAATACTACCTGCTTTTACTTTGCGCGTTGCATATTTGATGCAATCCTGCACAGAAACCTTATCATCAAAATCAGCGCTTAAATCGCTCCACATTACAATTTTGTACCTGTCTTTCAAGTGAACGGCTTGAGCATTCGTAATCTGACCGTAAGGCGGTCTGAATAACCTTGAATTAATCAGTTTGTCACAATCATCAACTTGGTTATAGTAAACGGTATTCTTCACCTTCCACCCACCTTTGTGATGCATTGTATGGTTGGCAACGGCGTGTCCCTCATTCAATATTTTTTCTACAATAGAAGGATACTTTAATGCGTTTTCACCAACTAAGAAGAATGTCGCTTTAGCGTCAAATATTTTTAACTGATCAAGAACCCATGGTGTGATTTCAGGATGTGGTCCATCATCAAAAGTGAGATAGATTTCTCCATGATCGTTGGATATATCGAAGTAAAGATGCTTCGTCATCGGCTTGATAAAATCGGGTATATGCTTTGGATAAATCAACAACTAAAAATGAGGTATTTTTTTGTGTTCTACAAAATCTAAATCTTTGTACTTTTGAGGCCCTTTTTAAAAGGAAAGAATGCCCGATCGTCTAATTGGCAGGACAGCGGTTTTTGGTACCGTCAGTCAAGGTTCGAGTCCTTGTCGGGCAACAGTTAGAGTCTTATTCAGTGATTGAGTAAGACTATCAATGAAATGAAGCCCACAGAGATGTGGGCTTTTTTCTTGCGGATACTTGGGAATGGTCTCAAATTCAAGCCCCCTAATTAACCCCCTCTAATTATCTGCTAGAAAGCTATGCTAAATGGGTATTGGAAAATGGATAGATGGATCTAGTAAGTATTTTGGACTTTAGCCAGTTGAAAAATTGCTTGAATCAATCTTGAATGTTGAATCTGATTAATCTAGTTTCGAAAAGTGGAAATAGTAGAAAAGCTTAATGTATTAAAGAATGGTGGAGGCCTCAAGTCAAGACTCCGTCCTTCAACTAAAGGCCTTAATTGTTTGAGCTTTTTCTCTGGGGCCATGGGACTTGACATAGGTTTGGAACAAGCCGGTATTAAAACACTTTTGGCTTGCGAGTTTGATAAAGCTTCTCAGGAAACTATTCTTACGAACAGACCCGGTATTGGACTAATCTCTGATATCCGAAATTATACAGTAGAAGATATTCTTGAGTTTGCTAATGTGAAGAACAAGAGTGATGTAAATCTAATCGCAGGTGGCCCGCCTTGTCAAGCATTTAGCACGGCAGGTAAAAGAATGGGGTTAAATGATGATCGCGGTAATGTCTTTTTGCATTTTCTAGACGTGATCATTGATATAAAACCAGAGTATAGCGTAATTGAGAATGTCAGAGGACTTTATTATGCGAATGGAATTTGCACTTGCTGAACTTGGGTCTTGGTGCATACCAAATGTTTTGTTACATGAGAATTCGCTTGTCGACTGTTTTAGGAATTCGATCGGAACAAATCGCGATCAGATTACTAAGTACCTAAAGAATAATCTACCCTTAATTTACGATGAATGGTTAGAGATTAACAGTGAGATTGGAGCTGTAAATCTCGAAAGGAGATATGTTGTTTTCGTAGCTCACCTGAAACACTTTTGGGTACAGTTTATTATTCTCGATTTCTATTTCTGATTGGGTTTAAATCGAACCTTTAGAGTTAATTTTATTGCATTCTAATTTCAGAATTCATCACAACGTATGAACAAACGCAGCACTACGAATTTTCTTTTACTGATAATGGTGATTCCCTTGGTCTTTTACCTTTTGAAAATTCTCTCATTCATCTTTGTGCCCTTATTTTTTTCCATGTTCATTGCGCTTTTGTTTTTGCCGCTAATGCGCTGGCTACAAAAGAAAAAAATGCCCATGCCGCTTAGTATTATGGCGATTGTGGGTGTAATAACAGCTATCTTTTATCTTGGTGGAAGGTTGGTTAAAATTTCTTCTCAAGAAATTTTGTCTGCCGACAGCACGTTCTTTGAACAAGCCGAGTCCAAGATTATTAGTCTCATCCATTCGATTGAACATTTTTTTGGAATTGAACGATTGGCAGACGATAGATTAATGGATCACTACTTTAAGAATGTGGATGTATTCGGGAACTTGATGCCAACATTGGATTTTGTTGGGAATACGCTTACCATGACCTTAATGACGGTCTTCTTTGTCGTGCTTTTTCTAGCGGGATCAATAAATTTTCAAGATGTGATGCATTCTCTTCTGTTCAAACAGAAATTCTCTTCCGTTAAGACATTTAGGAAGATTGAAAAAGACATCATTAAATTTATCTGGGTCAAGTTCGTTATCAGCTTTTTCACGGGTGTTGGCTTCACCCTTGCTTGCATTTTCTTCGAGGTAAGCTTTCCGGTTTTCTGGGGATTATTTGCGTTTCTAATAAACTTTGTACAAATGGTAGGCTCCATTATTTCGGTGATTTTCTTGTCACTTTTTGCGCTAGTCGAACTTGATCCAACAGGAACACTTTTGTTTTTTATAGCGGTAATCGCAGGTGTTCAAGTATTGATGGGTTCTATTTTAGAGCCGGTTTTTCTTGGGAAGACTTTTTCAATAAATGTGATAACAGTATTGGTAATGTTGATGCTTTGGGGATTCATTTGGGGTGTTCCCGGTTTGATAATGGCCATTCCGCTTACGGTTTTTGTGAAAATTGTTTTAGAACAATTTCCCAGCACTCAAATCATCGCTCAGCTAATGTTTGGAAGTCAAAAAGGTATTACGGACTTGGATTAGCCTTCGTTTGTTGGGCGTATTTTCTAATTTGCCCCAAGTATCTAATTCATTTTAATCGCTGCGCTTAGCTGACTATATCAAATCTTATCAACTATACCTTGCGACTTCGTGTTATGTAGAGTACCATTGAAGACTTAATTAAACACATATGAATCAATTAGATAATCGTAAAGTAATAATGATCGTAGCGCTAGTATTTGGCGCGATATTCCTTTTTGCTTTCTCGTCAAGCATGTTTTACACCGTCCAAGCAACGGAACGCGGAGTTGTTTTCTACACCTTCTCGGGAGGTCTTGATAAAGATGACATCAAAACACCTGGCATCAATTTCAAAGCTCCTTGGAATGAGGTATACATCTATGATGTAACAGAAATGAAGGAAGAAGAAAAGTTGGATGTATTGGATAAGAATGGTTTATCCATCGCAGTAGATGTAACGGTGCGTTTCTATCCACTGTACGATCGTATAGGCTACATACACGAAAACTTTAATCGCACGTATATTGAGAAATTGGTGATTCCAGAGATGCGATCTTCTGTTAGACAAGTAATGGGACGTTTTACGGCTGAGGAAATTTATTCTACAAAGCGTGGAGAAGTTGAGTCGTCAATAAAGGAAGAAACAGGTAAAGTGCTTGCGGCTAATAATATTCAAATGAAAGCCCTACTTATTCGATCCATCAATTTGCCTGCTCAGATTAAACAGGCAATTGAAAATAAATTGGAGCAAGAGCAACAGGCATTGGCTTACCAGTTTAGATTGGACAAGGAAAAGAGTGAAGCCGAAAGAAAGCGCATTGCGGCTGAAGGTGAAGCAGCGGCAAACATTATTGTTAACAATAGTTTGACTGATAAGCTCCTAAAAATGAGAGGTATTGAGGCGACTTTAGAGTTGTCTAAATCTGAAAACACCAAAGTAGTAGTGATTGGTGGTGAGGGCGGAATGCCTTTGATTCTTGGAAATCAATAAAAGAGTTATAGAATGAAAAAAGGCGAAATCTCATTGAGGTTTCGCCTTTTTTTATTCGTAAACAATTCTTTTAATCGAGCACCTGCATCCGCTTGGTATCGATGACGACACCGTTGCTCTTTAAAGAGTAGAAGTAAAGTCCCGCTTGAAGATCGCTACCAAGCTGAATCCTTCCCTTATTGTTTTTGAGTTTTACCGAATGAATCATTTTACCTGTTAAGTCATGTACGGTGATTTCACCATCGGTACCCGAGAATGCGTAGTTGATAGTTGATTGACTGCTAAATGGATTTGGAGAGTTTTGTGAGAGATATTCCGGGTTTAAAACTGGCGCATTATACCCAAGTGTAACGTACTCACCATCATATATTTCATATGTGTCTCCATCAATTACGAACGCGTAAACACCATCAAGGTATATAGCTAGCGTATCAGGCATTACAACATCAGCATATACTATTTGGCAAATTACCGTTCCCGCAGAATCTGCTGGATCGAAAAAACAGACCTCGCTAGAACCACTACCAGGCACATCGTACGCATTTATATAGTGATAGATTAATACCGAGTCACCAGACTTCAGCGTAAATGATTCAGTTCTAGTAGATGGTGGATAACAAAGCTCAATGCCTTCGCAGATGTTGTCGTCCCACGACTCCAAGCTTCCGAAATGATCAAACAATCTCCATTGAATATCAAGATCGAAACTGCTATCGTTACGAACTATGTGATAAAATACCGGCTTTTGATTTACCTCAGCATCTTGTACTGTATCAGTTTCGGGAATAAAGGTGAATTCTTGCGCCTGCAGCATCATCGGTAGGCAAGCAAGAAGGAAAAGGTATAAATGTTTCATGGGAAAAATTTTACTCAACTCTCAAATATAGTCGAATCAATTTTAGGACTGAACCATTTCTGGTTGATTCTTGTTTGCTTAAATATTATTTGCGAATGCTACTTTTGGCAAGGTCAGTAAAATTAGATTGAATGAGCGATAACACACACCGATTAAATGTGGCCCTTCACTTAGGTGATAATGCCTTGATACTTGGACATCGAATAAGCGAATGGTGCGGTCATGGACCGGTGTTGGAGCAGGATATAGCAATGACAAACATTGCGCTTGACTTAATCGGTCAAGCCAAAATGTATCTGGATTATGCTGCAGAGTTGGAAGGCAAAGGAAACGATCACGATCATCTCGCCTACAAGCGTGATGTATTGGATTTCAAAAACCTTTTAATTGCAGAAATACCCAACGGTGATTTTGCGGATACAATAGCGCGTCAATTCTGTTTTGATCAATGGCACTTCTTGTTATTACAGGAGTTGAGCAACTCTGATGATCCACGTCTGAAGGAGATTGCACAAAAATCATTGAAGGAAGTTACCTATCACAAAAGATGGAGCTCAGAATGGGTGGTGCGATTAGGAGATGGAACCGAAGAAAGTAAGGAGAAGATACAGCGTGCCATTGATGATATTTGGTATTATACGGGTGAAGCTTTTATTCCTGCTGAATATGAAAAGGGAATATTACCAGAGAACTTAAATGATGCCTGGATGCAAAGCGTAAAGGCGGTTTTAGAGGAAGCCACTCTAGAAATGCCAACAGATGAATGGATGCAAGATGGCGGAAAAACAGGAGTTCATACTGAACACCTGGGTTTTATTTTAGCCGAAATGCAATTTTTACCTAGAGCATACCCAGACGCCACATGGTAATGACAGATCTTGAATCAAAGGCTTGGTCCACTTTATCTGAAGTTGAGGATCCCGAAATTCCTGTGATTTCTGTGGTTGATTTAGGAATTGTAAGAACCGTTGAAGAAAAAGATGGCAAATTACACGTTGCCATTACTCCAACTTATAGCGGATGTCCTGCAACCCAAGTCATTGAAGATTCTGTAGTAGAGGCATTAAGGAAATCAGGATTAGAGCCATTTGATGTAAAAACAGTGCTTTCTCCATGTTGGTCTACACATATGATTTCTGAATTTGGAAAGCAAAAGCTGAAAGATTACGGCATTGCTCCACCTGCCGATGATTCAACAGATAAAATGGCGCTAATGGGCGAAGAGCGGCAAATCATTTGCCCTAATTGCGGTTCGAATAACACATTAATGGTGAGTCAATTTGGATCAACTCCGTGCAAAGCGCACTTTAAGTGCAAGGATTGTCTTGAGCCATTTGACTATTTCAAGTGCTTATAAAAGGTTCGGTTTCCGAATTACATTTCATTTCTTTGAGCTACTAAATTTGAGATATGGCATCTGATACTCTACACTTCGAAATGGTCGATTCCGTGGGAAAAATCACTCTAAATAGACCTTCGGTATTCAATAGCTTTAATAGAGAAATGGCCATAGCGCTGCAAGAGACGCTCGATTATTGTGAGGCAAATGATGAGGTCCGTTCAATCTATCTTACTGCAGTGGGAAAGGCTTTTTGCGCAGGTCAAGACCTTCAGGAAGCTACCGACCCAGATGGTCCAGGAATAGAAAGAATAGTTGAAGAACACTATAATCCAATCATTCAAAAAATTCGGTCCATTGAAAAACCCATTGTTTGCGCAGTAAATGGCGTAGCCGCAGGTGCGGGAGCAAATATTGCTCTCGCTTGCGATATTACTGTGGCTCAGGAGTCCAGTAACTTTATTCAAGCATTCAGCAGCATCGGACTTATTCCAGATTCAGGCGGCACCTACTTTTTACCCCGGTTGATTGGAATACAGAAAGCAACCGCCCTAATGATGTTGGCCGATAAAATCAGCGCAACCGAAGCACAGCAAATGGGAATGATTTACCAAGCACTGCCGGATGAAGGATTTGAAGAAGCGTCAATGGCGATTGCAATTAAGCTATCGAAACGACCCACTGTAGGTTTAGGCTTGACCAAAAGACTTCTCAACGAGACTTTCCAGAATTCGTTAGAAAAACAATTGAACAGAGAAGGAGAAGAACAGGTGGTGGCTGCATCATCTGACGATTACAACGAAGGAGTACAAGCATTTTTGGAGAAAAGAAAACCTGAGTTTACAGGAAAGTAAAAACATTTAAGAAGAGATGATGGAGATAGGAGTTATTGGAGCAGGTACCATGGGCAGCGGAATTGCGCAAGTAGCGGCTCAAAGTGGTCACACCGTTTGGTTATTTGATACAAATGATGCCGCATTAGATAAAGCTCAAACCAGCCTGAAAAAAATCATGGCGAGGTTGGTGGAGAAGGGTAGGAAAAACCAAGAAGAGGCGGATGCTATAATCTCCCGTGTCCATAACACAACTGATTATCATTCATTTCAGAATAGCGGTTTAGTCATTGAGGCAATCATCGAAAATCTAGATATCAAAAAGAAGGTGTTTTCATCACTGGAATCAGTTGTATCCAAAGATTGTATCCTCGCTTCTAATACAAGTTCGCTTTCCATAGCTTCTATTGCCGCTTCGTGTGATACTCCCGAGCGGGTTGTTGGCATTCATTTCTTTAACCCAGCACCGCTAATGCCATTGGTTGAGATTGTTCCTGCTGTGCAGACCTCCGAGGAATATCTTCAAAAAGCGAAGGACCTTATAGATAGCTGGAAGAAAGTTACAGTTGTAACCAAAGATACCCCGGGGTTTATTGTGAATAGAGTAGCCCGACCATTTTACGGTGAAGCGATTCGCATATATGAAGAAGGAATTGCTGACATGGCGACCATAGACTGGGCCATGAAGGAAATTGGCGGTTTCAGAATGGGGCCATTTGAGTTAATGGATTACATTGGAAATGACATCAACTATACGGTGACTGAGGCGGTTTGGACAGCCTTTTATTATGACCCAAGGTACAAGCCATCCTTCACTCAAAAACGAATGATCGAGGCTGGATACTTAGGACGTAAATCTGGTCGAGGTTATTACAGCTATGCGGAAGGCGCAACAAATCCAGAACCAGATAAAAATCAAGTAGTAGGTGAGGCCATTGTTTGGCGAATACTAATCATGCTCATCAATGAGGCGGCTGATGCCTTGCATTTAGGTGTGGCTTCTGCTGAGGATATTGACCTGGCTATGACAAAAGGAGTCAACTATCCAAAAGGCTTACTGAAATGGGTGGATGAAAAAGGACTTCAAAATGTATTGGATGGCCTCGATAAATTGTACGCGGCATATCACGAGGAACGATACCGTGCCAGTGTATTATTGAGACAGAAGGCTGCATTTGAGAAAAAGTTTCATCCATAAATCATGCGACTTGCGGTCCTTTTTGTTCTTATTTCAATTTTAGCTGGGTGTGGAAATTGTGAATCCACCAATTGCGAAAATGGTGCTTGCGATGGCCGCACTTGTGTTTGTGAAGATGGTTACGTTGGTCAGTCTTGTGAGTTACAAGCCAAGCCAAAAGCGATTAGAATTACCAGAGTAGAATTGAGCGAACTTCCTGACGAGCCTTTCGAATCAAGAGTTTGGGATGATGATACTTCAACAGCCAAGGCGAACTTACCAGATGTGGTATTACAGGTTCGCTTAGGAACAAGTCAAGATTTGACATTTACAAGTATTGAGCGGTTTCCAGATACCGATGAACGAGCCTTCGTTTTTGACCGGAACATGGATTTTAAGATTGAGAATATTTTCCCCGAGCTAAGATTAACGGTTGCCGATCTGGATACTCCCAAGCCAACACCGATCTATTCCATCATAGTTTCCGGATATTACAACCCTGTAAACGGATTTCCAGAAATCATATCAGGAGAAGATGAAAATGGAGCTGAATATGTGCTCCACTTGGAATACGATCCTTAATTGTCTACAACAGCGACCATTAAATCTTCCAATTTTTGCATGATGGTAGAGTTTCTTTTGCTGTCATAATCATTAAGCATCACGCAAAATGCCACAGTTTCTCCTTGGTTGTTTTTAATGTATCCAGCGTAGTTTCTGACCCCCGTCATTGTGCCGCTTTTTGCCTTCATGTTTCCAGCGAGCTTTGGTTTGGTGAAGGACTTTTTTATCGTTCCAGATTGACCAGCAATAGGAAGGCTATTCATGAATGAATCCTTGTTTTTAGAACGATACATCATGGTCAGTAAGTCTAGCATGGAATAGCATGTAAGTCGATTCAATGGACTCAATCCACTGCCATCAATAAATCGATTCCCTTTTATCGTTCCCTGTTTTGACAACGTTTTTTCAATTTGATTAATACCTCCTTCAGTTGATTTACCCAGGTCGCTTTCGTCTAACTGCACAAGCAGTGCTTCAGCAAATAGATTAATGCTGTTTTCGTTTGTCATTTTCACAATAGAATAGAGCGGAGGCGAAACTAAAGTTGAAACTGTCCTCAGATTAGCATGTTCGATATAATCGTAATCGACCCGAACTTGCCTTGCCTTTAAATTGCTTGCTTCTAAGATTTCATTTCCAAACCGTTGCATTGGTTTTGGATGTGAAGCTTTGACTAAAAAATTGGTTCTATTAGAAGGAATGGTCCCCTTGGCGTAGATTAAATCAGATCCAGGAGCGCTGAAAAACCAAGCATCGTCTCGGTTTGATTCCGAAGCGGTCACTTCCAAATCTATGGATAGGCCTTCTGAATTCTGAGTTTTAGAGCTCAGTATTGCTGGCTTACCGACTTGAGCACTGTTTAGGTAGACTTTAAACAAGTTGTCTCTCCAAATAATGGGACTTGGACTCGCTCCAAAGTAATTACCCATGTCTTCCCAAATCCATCCACGAGGCGTGTTGTGCGCGCTAAATCCTGAGGCGTCTATAATCAATGATCCTGTGAAGGATGAGATTTTAGACAGGTCTTTTTCGATTTTATCGAGTGAAGTCGGTTCAGACGAGTAATATTTCGATTGCAGTGTTGGATCACCTGATGGGTAAACATAAATATCACCGCTTACGGTACCTGACGCCTCATCGATTGCAGCTTTAATGGTGGTTTCGAATTGGAATTCTGAACCTAATTTTTCTAGTGCAACACCGGTTGTTATCAATTTCTGAATGGAAGCTGGAGTCATGATTTTCCCACCATTGTAATCTGCAATGACTTGTCCATTATCCATGTTAACGGCCATGAAAGCCACGCTTCCATTGGCTAATCCAGCATCCGATTGAAGCTTTTTTAGCGCCATCTCAACCTTGTTTTCAGTCGGTACTTGAGCAAGCAAGAATGAGGTGAACAGAATGGAAAGTGAAAGGGAAATGCTCTTTTTCATCGTTACTGATCTTTAGAACAACAAGTATATCTCAATTGCGCCAAGGCCTGACAAGGGGAGTCTAAACAATTGCAAACATTACCTGTGTCGCGCGCACTCAGCTAGTAGTGGTCATCTTATTGCCCCTTTTCCTCCTAGGTCAAAACCCAGGTGCAGCGTTTATTTCTGGTGATTTTAGTGGGTGGAATAAGTTGGAAGGCACAAAATATTATGGTATTGGGCTGCAAACCTTGTTAACTCCTAACCCAAGTAATAATGCATTTCGATTTGCGTCACTGTCCGACACGAGTGCTTATGATTTGAATACGGATAGTCTAACTTAAGGTTGTGCCTGCTGGCTTTGGTCACTCAATGAGGTTGGGGAATTTTGTTGGCGGAATAGAGGCTGAGCGCATGACTTACACTTGGACGATAAGTGAAGAAAATGCAATACTTAGCTATAAATATGCGCGTTTACTCCTATGACGGAACGTTTATAGATAAAAATGAAATTCCCTCAATGGTACCATTACGGTTTTGAAATAGAGCAATTGGCTTTCTTTGTGGAAATGTCAGTTTATGGATGCTAAAGTAAAAGCCAGCAAGGTTGTGGATCGGATGTATAACAATGATCCATTTAGTCAATGGCTGGGCATTGAGCGAATACAAGACGGGGCAGGATCGTCTGAATTAAGAATGACTATCCGCAGGGAAATGCTTAATGGATTTGACATTGCCCACGGAGGAATAACCTATGCCTTAGCAGACTCAGCATTGGCATTTGCCTCAAACGGACACGGCAGAATGTCGGTCAGTGTGGAGACTTCCATTTCACATACAGAATCACTGAAAGAAGGTGATGTGATAACGGCAACGGCCGAAGAGATGAGTTTGTCTAATAAAATTGGTGTCTATCATATTACTATTCGAAATCAGGATAAAAAGGTGGTAGCACTCTTTAAGGGAACAGTATATCGCATGAGCAAAGAATGGTATGTGTAGGCTAGTTTGAATGAATTCACATCATGAGTGCATTATTTCGGTTTCACGCTAGAATCTACGATCTTCGCACATCGAAAAATCAGAACAAATGAGAGAAGCATACATAGTTGATGGTATTCGCACACCGGTTGGAAAGTTCGGAGGAACATTGTCTCCTGTGCGTACAGATGATTTGGGCGCAATGGTCATTAAAGAACTGATGAGTCGCAATCAATCAGTTGATTGGGAAATGGTGGATGATGTCATCATGGGTTGTGCTAATCAAGCTGGAGAAGACAATAGAAACGTGGCTCGTATGGCCTTGCTTTTGGCAGGAATGCCTTGGAAAGTTCCAGGAGAAACAGTGAATAGACTCTGTAGCTCAGGCATGAGTGCTGCAATTCATGCACGAAGAGCAATAGCGGCCAATGAAGGTGATCTTTTTGTTACAGGAGGTGTGGAGCATATGACTCGCGGACCTTGGGTCATGAGTAAGTCTTCTCGACCATTTGGTAACGACAGCAAGTTATTTGATTCGAGCTTTGGTTGGCGTTTTGTAAATCCGAAGATGAAGGATCTTTATGGTACACATGCCATGGGTGAAACGGCAGAGAATTTAGTTGAACAATTTGGCGTTTCAAGAAAAGATCAGGACAGATTTGCACTCTGGTCTCAACAAAAGGCTTTTGCTGCTCAACAGTCAGGTCGATTAGCAGAAGAGATTGTGCCTGTAAGTATTCAGCGCAGAAAGCAAGAAACATTGATTTTCGAACACGATGAATTCATTAAAGGGAATTCTACCATCGAAGCGCTCTCAGGATTGCGAGCTGCATTCAAAAAGGAAGATGGCAGTGTTACTGCTGGCAATGCATCTGGCTTGAACGACGGTGCAGCGGCTATGCTCATAGCAAGTGAAGATGGATTGAAGAAACACAACCTTACTCCAAAGGCACGAATTGTATCATCTGGCGTTTCTGGAGTAGAACCACGGATCATGGGAATAGGCCCAGTTGAAGCTTCGAAATTGGCGTTAAAGCGAGCCGGATTAACCATGGACGATATGGATATTCTAGAATTCAATGAGGCATTTGCAGTTCAAACATTGGCTTGTACTAGGCAATTGGGCGTAGATGATGATGATGAACGAATCAATCCAAATGGTGGAGCCATTGCCATTGGTCACCCTCTTGGTATGACGGGAGCTCGAATACTACAATCTGCAGCGATTGAATTGCACAAAACCCAACGAGAATATGCCTTGGTTGCTATGTGTATTGGAGTTGGTCAAGGTTACGCTACAATAATCGAAAGAGTATAATGGCACACCACTCAGGCTTCGTAAACATCATCGGAAACCCAAATGTGGGTAAGTCTTCCTTACTCAATGCATTGATAGGGGAGAAGTTGGCCATAATCAATGCTAAGGCTCAAACGACTCGTCATCGCATATTCGGAATATATAATGATGATGATTATCAGATTGTGTTTTCTGATACGCCAGGTGTCATCAAGCCCGCATACAAGATGCAGGAAAGTATGATGGGCTTTGTAAAAGAGGCTTTGGTCGATGCCGATGTGTTTTTATTCATGGCCGAGTTGGGTGGTCGAGAGTTTAAGGATGAAAGAGTGCTGGAAAAGCTTCAATCATCTGATAAACCGCTGATTGTGGCGCTGAATAAAATTGATTTAGGTGATCAAGATTCGCTTGATGCGGATATCACATATTGGTCAGAGACATTTCCAAAGGCCAAAAAAATATTCGCCTTATCAGTAACCGAGAAATTCAATATTCCTGAAGTTTTCCGTGCCATCAAGGAGCTTATTCCAGAAGGCCCAGAGTGGTACCCAAAAGATCAGTTGACAGATAAGAATGAGCGTTTCATAGTAAGCGAAATAATCCGAGAAAAAATCTTGACTCACTTCAAGCAAGAGATTCCATATTCAGTGCAAGTTGAGGTGGAAGATTTTAAAGAAGAGGAAGAAATTATTCGCATCCGAGCGCTAATCATTGTAGCAAGAGTCTCGCAGAAGAATATAATTATCGGACATAGAGGTTCTATGATAAAGCGATTTGGTACGGAAGCTAGAAAGGATATGGAGCGCTTCTTTGATAAAAAAGTATTCCTCCAAACCTTTGTAAAGGTGGATAAGGACTGGAGAAATGATGACCGAAAGCTGAAGAAGTACGGGTATTAAAAAAGGAGGGCTAACCCTCCTTTTTTAAGTGGCTGTCTTTATCTAAGAATTATTGATTGATGAGCAGTAAAGCTTTCACTATTCATTTCCAGAATATAAGAACCAGAAGCTAGTTGACTCAAGTACATTTCCATTTTTACAGAATTTCCAGCAGCGTTGATACTCATGACTCGCTCTCCAAGAAGGGTCACAACATTCACTGAATTCAATTCGTTAGAACCCAAGTCAATCGTGATAAATCCATTTGATGGATTTGGATAAACATTCAAACCATTGCTGTTGATGTCTGCAAGACCAGTTGATGCAATCGGTTTCACAATGGCTCCGATTATTTCAAAATCACGGTTTGGTGATTCAGCAGTTTCAACTGTTAGAGTTACTTGATGAGGATATGCTGTTTTGTTCAATATGTCAACATAGACTTCATAAGAACCTAATGAAAGATTCGAGAATTCGTAAGCTCCAGTTGCGCCTGTTCTATCAAATGCAGCCATTGATTTATCCTCATTGTATGCCACCACATAGACTCCGACTACAGGGTCGCCTTCGCCTCTATTGGCTCCTTGAGAAATCAAGCCGCTAATAAATCCAGCTCCGCCTGAGTTTGTGCCAGCAAGCATATCAATATCTACGGAGTAGTTACTCGCATTATTTACCACGATGGCCGTTGCGTTGGTCCATAGAGCTGCACTATCATAATAAGTTGGTATGAATGCCGTGTAGTATATGTGGTTTGAAAGTAAAGCAGCTTTTATGTAATAAGTTCCATTACAAACATTGCTGAACATGTAGAGTCCATTGGTGTCAGTGGTGGCGCTATCTACAGCCGATAATGATCCGCTATCTTCTTGAATTAAATAAACTCGAGTACTACCTCCTTGGTCTATCATTCCAGCTAAAAAATAACAGCTTGCGACATAGGCGCTCACAGTAACCGATTGACTCGCTGAACATCCGGTCAAAGTATCTTCTACAGTAACAGAATATGTTCCGGGGCAAAGACCTGTAATACTTGTTGCATTAGAGCCATTACTCCATGTGTAGGCTAGGGTACTTCCGGATGCAGTTACACTTGCCGCTCCGTTACAACAGCTAGAACAAGTTTCGTTAGTGGCACTTGCCGAAATTGAAGGTGCACTTGAAATATCGATAAGTGCAGAATCCGCACCGCTACAACCGCTAGAGTCAGTAACAGTAACATAATACATTCCTGATTGATTAACAGCAATACTAGATGAAGTAGCACCGTTACTCCAAGCATAGGTATTAACACCAAAGTTTAGCGTTGCATCTAGGAAGAATGAGTCACCAGTACAACCATATTGGTCAGGTCCAAGATTTACATTTAATCCAGATCCTGCAGAAGGAATACTAAGCGCAAGAGATATTGAATCTCCATTTGCATCAGTGATAGTTACTTGATGCACAGTATATCCGCATAATCCAGTAATTGTTTGTGATGTGTCACCAGTAGACCAATTGTATGAATAAGGTAAAGCACCACCGCTTGGCATAGCAGTGGCGGTTGCATTACACAGGTTACATGTAGCAGCCGTTGAATCGAGATAGCCGGATAATGCTCCAGCAGTAATTAAGATACTGTCGCAAATGGTGTCAGCACAGTTCCAAGAGCTGTCATTCATTATCATGCAAACTGTATAAGTTCCAGCAGTTGCATATTGGTAGTTTACGATGGATGTAGTATCATAAGTGTAGGCAGTTGAAGGAGTTCCACCAGTCATCGTCCAGCTAAATACAGCTGTGTTCGAAGAAGCTGAAGTGTTATGAATGGAGAGTGTGTCTCCAGTAGTGGTTCCCCCAGTAATATTGAAGGATGCATTGCATTGTGACCATCCAAGGGATGTTACCAGTGCTAATGTTAAGGTGAATAAAATTCGTTTCATTTTGTTTTTTAATTTCAAACCCCTACACGGGGTTAGTTTGTGATTTATTGGGGACAAGCGAAATTAATTTTTAATAAGGCCTCAATAACAAAGCTACTTTTGCAGTTCTTATGTCAATAGTAGCACTCATCGGTAGGCCTAATGTAGGCAAGTCAACATTCTTTAATCGTCTCATTGGCAGACGACAAGCCATTGTAGATGAATTTTCAGGAGTAACTCGAGATCGTCATTATGGAACCAGCGATTGGGGTGGTCGAGATTTCACGGTCGTGGATACGGGTGGATTCGTAAAAGAGTCGGACGATCGCTTTGAAAAAGAGATTGCCAAGCAGGTGCATATCGCCATGGATGAGGCCAACTTAATCTTGTTTCTTGTCGATTCTCAAACTGGCTTGAATGAGCTAGATAGAGATGTAGCGCATATTTTAAGATCGAGTAAAAAACCCGTTCTATTGTGTGCTAATAAAATTGACAATCCAAATAAAGAACCTGAGAGTTACGAGTTTTATGAATTGGGATTTGAGGATATATTTCCAATATCTGCAGTTAATGGCGGTGGAACAGGTGATCTCCTTGACCGAGTTATTGAGTTGTTACCGAAGGAAATTGAAGAAGACGAATCAGATTTACCGCGAATATCTGTAGTTGGAAGGCCAAATGCTGGTAAGTCATCTTTTGTAAATGCCTTGCTCGGTAATGAGAGAAATATCGTAACTGAGGTTGCAGGTACTACTAGAGATAGCATTGACACGCACTATAATGCCTATGGTTTTGAGTTTACCTTGGTAGACACGGCTGGTATTCGAAAAAAAGCCAAGGTGCACGAAGACCTTGAGTTTTATTCGGTAATGCGAGCTATTAAGTCTATTGAGCATTCTGATGTGTGCATTCTAATGATTGATGCCGAAGCAGGAATTGGACAGCAAGACCTCAATATTTTTGGACTAATTGAAAAGAACCGTAAAGGTGTTATCATCCTAGTGAATAAATGGGATTTGATGGCTAAGGAGACTAACTCTGCTTTAGAATATGAGCAAGAGCTTAAAAGAAGGATAGCTCCTTTCACCGATGTACCGATCATCTTCACCTCGGTGACGGAAAAGCAAAGAATTCATAAGGCACTTCAAATAGCGCTAGATGTATACAAGCGGAGAACCCAGCGTTTAAAAACTAACAAGCTAAACGAGGTGATGCTTCCAATTATAGAATGGACGCCACCACCCGCAACAAAGGGTAAATACATAAAGGTGAAGTACGTGCAGCAACTGCCGACACACGCTCCAACCTTTGCTTTTTATTGCAACCTACCGCAATACATAAAGGAACCGTATCGCAGGTTTGTTGAAAACCAGATGCGCGAAAAGTTTGAGTTTACGGGAGTTCCGATTCAAGTCTTTTTCAGAAAGAAGTAGAGATTAACCAGCTTTAACGCTTTTCAAGATTTAAATAATTTATTGAGCTTATCTTTGAAGTTCACATTGTGAGAAAATCCGCGTTCATATTTGCTTTGTTTTATCTGCTATCTGTAGTTGGTTATGGACTAGAGATTCACTATTGCTTGGGACAAATTGCGGATGTGAATATTGCTTGGCTTGATACCTCATGCGCGTGTGATGATGCCCACATTCTTGAAACTTCCAACTGCTGCGATGAAAAGGAGTTTTTTGTTCAAGTAAAGGATGAACACCAATCTAGTAGTATTGATTTCAAACTTGATTTTGATCAACCCTTGATTGCGATGGTTGATTGGATGGAGAATCCGAGTGAGGACATTGAAGATGTTGATTGGGTAAAACCAAACAATAATGGCCCACCAGAACCAGTTGATCTATACAAACAAAACTGCTCGTTCATTTTTTACGACTAACTGATTGAAATAACTATCTCCCGCATTCTAAAGGGGAGACAATAGGGGACAACCTCTCCGTTTTTATTTCAAATCATCTAAACAGTTAGTAATGAAAATCATTCAAAATATTTTTATTCTGGCGGCCATTTTTACGCTGCCGACCGCGAGTTATGCTCAAAACAAAGTAGAAGAGGACACCATTATAGTTGAAGGAGTTTGTGGTATGTGCAAAACACGTATTGAAGAAGCAGCATTTGGCAAAGGAGTCAAATTCGCAGAGTGGACCAATACCACAGGGGAGTTAGTCCTGGCGTATCGATCAGATAAAACTTCACTTTCGGAAATTGAAGCCAGAATAACCAAAGCTGGTCACACCACTGAAAACAAGCAAGCAGAGCAAGACGATTACAAATCACTTCCAAATTGTTGCCGCTATGAAGAACAGCATAAGCACTAAGGTATTAGCGGTTCTTGGACTTTTCTTTTTTGGGGGATTAAGCACTTTCGCCCAGTCCAACTTAACGGGAGTGGTAATTGAAGAAACGGTTGACGGATTTTTTGAACCGATTCCTTTTGCCAATGTCTATTGGTTCGGAACACAGTCTGGAACCTCGACTGATACGCTGGGCCAGTTTGAATTGCCTTTGTCCGAAAAGACAAACGTGCTAATCATTAGCTATGTTGGCTATAAGAGCGATACGATGGAAATTGCTGAGAAGGATAAGTTGACCATCGTCTTGAAGCAAAGTTCTGAGTTGGAAGGAGTGGATGTGGTCTATCGACAACGAGGCACTGAAATATCCTACATGAACACGCTCAAGGTGGAAGCCATGGGTGAGAAGGAACTTTTTAAAGCGGCCTGTTGCAACCTAAGTGAGAGTTTCGAGACAAATCCGTCCATCGATGTAGCTTTCACTGATGCGGTAACGGGTACTAAGCAGATTCAGATGCTTGGTCTAGATGGTAAGTATTCACAAATTACCCGAGAGCAAATGCCGGCAGTAAGGGGTTTGAGTTCTGTTCAAGGCATGACTTATATTCCTGGATCTTGGATTCAATCTATACAATTGAATAAAGGGGCTGGATCTGTTGTAAATGGTTTTGAAAGTGTAACAGGTCAAATTAATGTTGAGCTAAAAAAGCCAGAAAACTCTGAACGTTGGTTTATCAACGGATACGGAAATCAAGGTGGAAGAACTGAGCTCAATGTGAATGCGACTCAACGTGTAAGCGAAAAAGTATCTACTGTAGTTTTACTACATGGGAGCCTTCGACCTTTAGAAATAGATGGTAATAACGATGGATTCATTGATTTCCCTAGCGGCTATCATTTGAATGCAATCAATCGTTGGAGGTTTGAACAACGAAATGGCTGGGAAGGTCAGGCAGGGGTCAATGTATTGACCGAGGATCGACAAGGTGGACAGTTATCTTCAGAAACCGCGGCACCCAAATACCAACTGGGTTGGAATACGAACCGAGCTGAGTTGTGGGGTAAAACAGGATATATATTCCCGAAAGCGAAATACAGAAGTGTTGGTTTTCAAGGGTCAGCCATTTATCATGACCAGACCAGTTTTTATGGGTCTCGACAATATGATTCTGAGCAGCGCAGTGGTTATTTCAATTCCATTTATCAAAGTATAATTGGCACCTCAACGCATAAGTATCGAGCTGGTCTTAGCGTACAATATGATTTATACAATGAACGATTGGATTCTTTGCAGTTTGATAGAGAAGAAATTGTGCCCGGAGCTTTCCTGGAATACACGTTTAGTTATTTCGACAAGTTCGCTGTTGTAGTAGGTATTAGGGGCGATTATCATAATTATTATGGTTTCTTCTTTACGCCTCGACTTCATGCTCGATACGAAATTCGTGAGGGATCTGTATTGCGATTATCAGCTGGTCGTGGCCAGCGCACGTCTAATGTTATTTCTGAAAATGCCAGCCTTTTAGCAACGTCTAGAACCTGGGATATTCAGGGAAATCCGGCCATTCAAGGATTTGGATTAGAACCGGAAGTAGCTTGGAATTTTGGTCTTAATCTTACCCAAGACTTTAGATTGGACTATAGACCCGGAGCCATCGCTGTAGATTTGTATCACACAGTATTCGAGAACCAGACCATTGTCGATATGGAAGACCCACGACAAGTTGTATTTTACAATTTGAATGGTGAGAGTTTCGCGACAAGTATCCAAGCGCAAGTAGACTATGAGCTTTATCGCAGAGTGGAAATGCGCATGGCCTACCGATGGCAAGATGTGCGCACTACCTATGGTAAAAGCTTAAAGGACAAACCCTATGTCTCAAAACACAGAGCCTTTATTAACTTGGGTTATGAAACGCTAAATGGTTGGAATTTTGATTACACCGTTTTGTGGCAAGGACAGAAGCGCATTCCAAGTACCGATGCCAACCCAACGGTATATCAACGAGCAATCCGATCTCCGGATATCTTCTTGATGAATGCACAAATCACCAAGAGTTGGAAAGAACGATTTGATGTGTATGTTGGTATGGAAAACATCACCAATGTGAAGCAGAATAATCCCATTCTGGCATCTGAACAACCCTTTGGACCATACTTTGACACCTCGCTCATGTGGGGACCAATTTTCGGCAGAATGACCTACGTTGGGTTTAGACTTAAATCAAAAGCATAATGACACATTCTTACCAAATAGAGGGAATGACCTGTGAAGGTTGTTATTACAAAGTCAAAGGAACCTTAGAAGCTATTGAAGGAGTTACTGAGGCAAAAGTGGATTTACAAGGTAATTCTGCTGAAATAGTTATGGAATCGCATGCAGCAACGACAACCATGGAAGCAGCTTTACAAGCAGCGGGACAGAAATACCACATTCGAGATATTGAGAATAGTGCGGTATTGGATCAGGGAAATGAGACAACTGAAAGATCTTTTCTTGAGACCTATAAACCACTTTTCTTAATCGTGTTTTTCATTGCAGGAACCACCGGCCTTTCTCAATATCCCTTTGCTGGTTTTGACGCAATGCTCTGGATGCGTCACTTTATGGCTGGCTTCTTCATTGTCTTTGCTTTCTTCAAGTTGCTGAACCTGTCAGGTTTTGCTAGCTCATATGCCATGTACGATGTTATCGCGGCCAAATGGAGCGGATGGGGTTATCTATACCCCTTCGTGGAACTACTTCTAGGCTTGGCTTATCTTATTGATTTCAACCCATTAATCACCAACTGGGCTACAATTATTGTGTTAGGGGTAAGCAGTAGTGGGGTCATAGAGAGTAATATAAACAAGCGTAAAATCAAGTGCGCATGCCTTGGGGATGTTTTTAACCTACCCATGAGTACAGTGACCATAATTGAGGATTTGAGTATGGTGGCGATGGCGAGCGCAATGCTTTATTTTTATTGAACTAAATAATTTACAACATGAAAAAAGCAGTGATAATAATTACCCTCACAATCTTTGCAGGGATTGGCTTCCAATCATGCTCAGAAGGGTCGGATCAATCTAATGATAATGTAGCCTATGAGTGCCCAATGAAATGTGAAGGAGAAAAAGTATATACCGAAGAAGGCGCTTGTCCTGTGTGTGGGATGGATTTAGTGGAAATATAAGTTACCTAGCATATACCATCTTGAATAACTAATACAGAGCTTAGTATTGGCAGTTGAACCAATAGTTGGGCGTAAATTTTATAAAAATGAGAAAGGCGATAATTTTCGTACTCGAAGTTTTTTTGTCGACATCGTACGCATCAGGCCAGTCGACTCTAGTTTGGAACAATACGGATACTGTAATCAAAGATTTGGCATATGGAAATACAAGACCGAAAATTGCCTTAACAGGTAATAATGTTCCCTTGGTTATGTGGGGGCGTTCAATTAACAAAGAGGTTTTTGTTAGTCGATACGAAAATGATGCATTTGGATTGCCGGTCCAGGCATCGCCTGTTGGTATGAATACGTATATCCAAAACTGGGTGGGTCCAGATATGGTGGCGCAAGGAGATACGGTTTATGTAACTTTTAAATCACTTCCCGAAACCCAAGGTTATATATATGTTGTTCGGTCATTAGATGGCGGTAAAACATTCGAGGACACTGTCCGAGTGTCAAATAATGTTTGGTCCAGGTTTCCATCGTTAGGAATTAGGCCTGATGGAAATCCAATTGTCACATATATGGAGTTTGATTCAAATTTTCACGATCCAAGGTATGTGGTTACTACTTCCACAGATTGGGGAATCACCTTTTCAAATCCAGTAGATGGTGCATCTATAGCAAATGGCGAAGCATGTGATTGTTGTCCAGGTTTTGTGATGGGCGATGAAAACGAGACATACCTGCTCTTTAGAAATAACGATAATAATATGCGAGATATATGGACGTCAAAGTCTATCAACAATGCCGTCACCTTCCCAGTTCAAAAGGATATAGACCCAAACGAATGGCTGATAAATTCATGTCCTTCGACTGGCCCGGATGCTTATCTTACAGAGGACTCAGTGTTGTCAACATGGATGAGTGCTGGCGGCGGTGAAGCTCGAATAAACATTGGAGTCAGAGATAGAACAACACTGTCTATCGGTCAGAACATTGAGTTATTGCCTGAATCTACGGAGATTCATAATTACCCCAAAATTCATGGTAATGAAAAGGTTACTGGCGTGGTTTGGCAGGGCAGTACCATGGGGAATACGGATATTCTTTTTGTGCGGTCCGAAACAGGTGTTCAGGATTTAAGCAGTGCAGTAGTAGACACAGTGAATTCAAACAGAAATAATGTGCAGATGAATCCAGATATTGAATTTGCAAATGGCACCTTTCATATTATTTGGCAAGATATGATGGATAGATCTGTGAAATATAGAAGTGCACGAATTGAATCCGCCAATGGAATAGAACGGAATATATCGGAACTATCTCTTGTCGTTTTACCGAATCCTACAGACGGGATTGTTTCGATAAGACCAATAGGCTATGGCGACCGGGTGTATGTTTCGATATTTAATAATTTAGGTCAAGAAGTATATAATAGGTCTATCTCGGGGGCAAATTCCACTAAAGTTGATGTTTCCAGCTTGTCATCTGGGGTTTATAATGTAATAGCCGTAAGCGAGAGAGGCTCTGTTGCAAAGAGAATAATTGTACAAAACTGATGACTTGTGATGAATAGGAATTCAATAGACGTTCTATTTCCGAATCCAAAATACCACGCTCGCCCGCTTCTAATAAGCTATTTTTGATGCTCTTGCGAATTATTCAGTCCATATTATCCATTATACTTATTCCACTGATGCTGTTGTCAACAACAGGAGTGAGGATAAGCCAACATTGGTGTGGTAATAATCTTGTCAATTTTTCGATTTGGGGAGAGGCTGAACCATGCGATCATTTCAAGGATAAAAACGCGCTAGCCTGTCCCATGCACGCGGACATGCCAAGTAAGAACTGCTGTTCTCAAAAGCAAGTCGATGTCGAAGCAGGTGACGAGGATTTTAAAATTTCTGCAAGTCTTCAGTGTGACGTTAAAATAGAGTTAAACGATATTGCATCAGAGGTTTTTGATTTACACCCTTATCAGACTTCATTGCCTGAGCATTTTAGAAACCACTCTCCGCCAATTCTTGGAAAAGCCATTTTTATAAAAAATCAATCATTTCTGATTTGATTATTGACGCTAGGGTATTCACTCTGGCTTTACTAGTTTATGCCAGTTTGTAAAAAAAAACTCAATAATTAAATGCCTGACTCGTCAGGTTAAATATCCTCAGAAATGAAAAAATCTAATCTTATAATCGCTTTATGTATCAGCGCAACTTCTCTGATAAAGGCAGTTGCACAAAACTCTGTTGAATTTGAAATTCATCATAAAATAAATGGATCCGATTTTGGATTCAATCAAGAAAGTATATCACCCGAAGGTGAAAACTTTGAAGTTGATCGACTTGAATACTATATATCTGAAATAAACATCACTCACGATAACGGAATAGTTACCGAAATTGATTCTTTTTGGATCTTAGTGCAGACTGATTTAAGTAGTACACAAGTTGACCTAGGAATCCATGCTATTACAAATGTGGAGGCAATTTCCTTTTCTGTAGGAGTAGATCCCGACTTCAATCATTTAGACCCGACTCAATACGCAACTAGTCACCCACTTGGCCCAAAGTCGCCATCAATGCATTGGGGTTGGAGTGCTGGGTATCGCTTTGTTGCAATGGAAGGCGAGGAAACTGACGGTAACGAGCAGTTTGAAATACACGCTCTCGGTGATCAGAACTATTTTGAAACCACTATTGAAGTTGAGGGTGTAGAGAACAACGGCACTGTTTCGATACCAATTTATGCCAATTACGCAGAGGCATTAAATGGTATTGAATTGAAAAATGGGGTTATAACCCATGGTGACTTTGATGAGGCAATGGATTTATTGGAAAACTTTAGAGATTATGTTTTTACTGCAATTGAACCCATAGATTCTTTGCCAAACGATACCACTACTTGTATAGTAACATTGTCAAAAATCAAGGGTATCTCAATTGTACCGAATCCATCAATAAATGGTTCGATAAAGCTAATTTTAGATCAGGCAGTTGAAGATATTGATCGAGTTGAGGTCTATGACATTGCTGGAAATTTGTTGAGTTCTATGAAAACGATAGACAACAAAGTAAATTACCAGCTCAACTCATTGCAATCTGGTGTCTACTTTATGAGGGCCTTTAGTTCGACTGGAGAATCATTCTCAACTGAAAGAACGATTGTTCTGAACTAAGGTTGAAACTCGTAGTTTATATATTTTGTGCAGCCACATTAATGTCAATGACAGCGTGTGAAAGAAATTCCATCCCTGAGTTTGAACAAGAGATTAGCTCTCTAATTATAGCGCCCAATGGATTTCCAGATGTGGAGTTTCCTGATGGTAATGAGTTCAGTGAAGCTCGCTGGTTGCTTGGTAAAAAGCTGTTTTATGATCCGATAATGTCAAGCGATTTCAGCATTAGTTGCGCTTCTTGTCATGACCCAAGCCTGGCCTTTGCTGACAACAAAATATTTAGCGAGGGGGCTTCAAATGCTCCTGGGATCAGAAATGCTCCGTCCCTTGCCAATGTTGCCTATCACCCATATTACACAAGAGAAGGAGGTCTGCCGACATTAGAGATGCAAGTTTTGGTCCCGATTCAAGAGCATAACGAGTTTAATTCTAACATTCTGGATATAGCAGATAGATTAAATGAGGACTCAGAATATATCAAGTTATCAATGGATGCTTACGATCGAGCGCCAGATCCGTTTGTCATTACCCGTGCTATTGCAACTTTTGAAAGGACTCTAATTAGCGGTTCTAGTTTATACGACGAAGGGAGAATGTCCATATCGGCTAAAAGTGGTATGGCCTTATTCTTTAGCGAAAGAACGAAGTGTTCAACATGCCACTCTGGCTTCAATTTCACGAACTATGAATTCACCAATAATGGTCTGTACAGCAATTATAAAGATGTTGGTAGGTTTAGATTGACCAGAGACAGTATAGACCTTTCCGTATTCAAGATTCCATCATTGCGAAATGTTGCTCTCACCGCACCATATATGCACGATGGATCAATTGCTAATCTAACCGATGTCATGACACATTATAATACTGGAGGTTTTGATCATCGAAATAAAAGTGAGAATGTGAAACCCCTGAAACTATCAGCAAGCGAACAAAAAGACATCATAGAATTTCTCAAATCCCTAACCGATATAAAATTTACAACAATTGAACTTTTACAAGAAAATTAATAGCGCCATTGCCCTGTCTGTTGTTATTGCTCTGCTAAGTTGCAAAGAAACCGTCATCCCTGACCCGATAAATCTTGAAGATATTTATAGTCAGGATGAAACAACATACACACTGGCAATTGGTGACTTTCCTGCTCCAAACTTTAATGGAAACCCTTTGACTCAAGAGGGCGTCAAACTTGGTCGAATGCTCTTTTATGAAAAGATGCTTTCAAAAGATAACTCAATTTCATGTGGTAGTTGCCATTTGCAAGAAAATGGATTTAGCGATCCCGAGATATTATCGGAAGGGGTTGGTGGCTCGCTTGGTAAAAGACAGGCAATGTCGGTATTCAACACAGCTTGGCATACCAGTGAATTTTTCTGGGATGGTAGATCTCATTTGTTAAGAGATCAATCTCTTAAGCCCATTCAGGATGAATTAGAAATGAATGAAACATTGGAAAATGTGGTCGAAAAATTGGAAGCAGAAGAAGAGTACAGGGGACAGTTTATTAAAGTCTTTGGAGATCAACAAATCACTTCTGAACGGATGTCTCTTGCAATGGAGCAGTTCATGAATTCGATTGTATCCAATCAATCAAAATATGATCAATATTTATCAGGCACGTCTAGTTTAAATGAAAGCGAGGAAAGAGGTAGAGAATTGTTTTTTGCCGAATACAATCCTTCATTTCCTGAAACTTCAGGAGCGGACTGCGCTCATTGCCATAGTGGGTTCAACTTTAGCAATAACCGTTACATGAATAATGGATTGGATAAGGAAATAGATCAAGATGACATTGGCAGAGAAGAAGTGACTGGTGATGCAACTGATAAAGCAAAGTTTAAGGTAACTTCCCTCAGAAATATTGAGCTGACAGCGCCATATATGCATGATGGTCGTTTTTCAACGCTCGAGCAAGTAGTGAATCATTATAATGACGGAATTAACGTTTCTCCAACAGTAGATCCGGTCTTAGAATATACCACACAAACGGGACTAATGCTAACGGATCAAGATAAGGAAGATCTAGTTGCATTTTTGAAAACACTAACAGATGAAACGCTCTCTATAGACGAACGATACTCCGATCCAAATCAATAATTAAACAACGTATTTTCGACAATGAAATAATACCCATTATGAAGTTTTTATATAGTTCTCTTTTAGTACTCGCAATGATCGCTGCATACAGCTCATTTGCACAGACCAATGTCACCTTCGAAATCAAGCACATGCTGCATGGCGAAGAGTTTAAATTAAACCAAGAAACATTTAGTGATCTTGGGATTACATTCGATGCAAAGCGTCTCCAGTATTACATTTCAGAAATAAGTGTGACTCACGATGGTGGGCAAATCACTGAGTTTGAGGATAAGTACATTTTGGTTACCGCAAATTATAGTACCAACGAACTCCTTGGAGATGGCGCTATAGATTCTATAGAGTCTATTTCATTTCACATAGGTGTGAATGAACCAGCAAATCATTCCGATCCAAGCTCATACTCTTCAAGTCATCCGTTGGCACATAAAAACCCAGAGATGCACTGGGGCTGGACGGCAGGTTACCGATTTGTCGCAATCGAGGGGAAAATAGGAGCTGAATTAGATAATTCCTATAATTTCCATGCTCTAGGAGAGGATAATTATTTCGAAACTACCGTGGATATTGGTGCTAAAGCTTCAAATAATGCAGTGAAAGTCAGCATATATGCAAATTATGCAAACGCCTTAAACTCTTTAGATATTGTCGATGGATTTACGCTGCATAGTGAGATTGGAGAGTGCGTAACGGTTTTGGAGAATTTTCGTGATAATGTCTTTTCTGCGGAGGCTCCTGCTGACACCATTTTGCCTCCCGTTATTTTAGACACAACCGATTCAACAGACATTACATTTATATCTGAGTCCTTATCTGAAGACATGTTCTCGGTTTATCCAAATCCGGCAACCAATCATGTTTCCATTATTGCAACCGACCAGAACTTTAGTGGAGTTTTGAGCATATTCGGTATTCAGGGCAATAGGTATATACAACAGCAAATCAAATGGGCTAACTCAACTATTTCTATCAGAGAATTACCAAAGGGAGCTTATGTAATTGAGATTAGAAGCGAACAGGCAATCGTAAGAAAAGTGCTTATGATTAACTAGCTCAAAAAATGATTTATAAAAAAGGGTGCAAAGTGATTTGTACCCTTTTTTGTTTTTTGCGTTACATGTTTGTTGACTCAATCTAATGAGTAAAAAAATAGTTGAAAATATCGGCACCAAGGCACTTGAAGACACCGCTTTGGTGCTTGCTGCGCAGAAAGACAGAAGAGCTTTCTCTCAGCTTTATGAAAAATACTACCAGCAAATATTCTTGTTCGTATACAAAAGGATGGAGTCTGAACCTTCTTAAAAAATAGGCCTCGTTCTTAATGCACGGGGCTTATTTATTTATCATTTTGAAAATGATTCGTTTTACAATGCTTTTAATTCTTTTTAAGCATGCATTTATATAGAATAAGTATCTTGGTAGAGCTTATTAATTCAGACGGATGAAAATGTGTATCACCTTTGTAGCCCTAATTTTCGCGGGAACAATTTATGCCCAAAACGAAGATACTTCGGAAAATAGAGACAGCCTTTTGAAGCAAAATTTAGCAAGATTCATTAGGTCAGATTACACTAATTGGGACAGTTTAAAAACGGATAGTGATCATGGTTTTTGCTTGATGATGAATAAGGATTCATCACTTTTTACTGGAACAGCTTACAAAATTGAATACGGCAAGGATTCTTGGTTTTTAAATGAAGGCGGCAGCTCAAACAATGATGTGAGATTAAAAATAGTTTCATCCGTAAAAGGGTTAAGAAAAGGGGTATCCTTAATCATCGACCCAATGCAGGATTTTAGTTTTTTATCGCCTAATACAGAATTGGAAGATATGGTGGTGGATGAAAATCCGGATATGGTGCGAATGAAAGTATTCGATGAAGAACCTATAACAAGTGTGAAAAAAGATTTAGTGTTTCGATTTGAAAACTTTTGGGTAGAATATTT